>JAZDPI010000173.1:0-11379 GCA_043797775.1 Candidatus Eiseniibacteriota bacterium | reverse complement strand
CGGGGCAACTGCAGCGCCCGCTGGCGCTCGGTGAGGTCGAGCATGTGCCGAGACAGCTCGAGGTTGACGTTAAGCAGCGGCGCATCGGTGCGCTGGTGAACGTCTCGGAGTGCGGCGGTCTTTCCGGATCCAGCGGGGGCTACCAGGAGGACTAGCCGGTGGTATAACTCGGCTGCTTGGCCGATTCTACGTATGACCCTATCGGCAAGTGGCTCCGCCATTATCGGGCTCCTCTTGAGACAGGTTCACTCGCCCGTATTTCGTCCAGCCAGAGGTCGATGGCTCCCTTCCGGAAACGCCAGTGCCGGCCGATCTTCTGCGAGGGGATCTTGCCTTCCCGAACGAGCTTGTAGAGCGTTGACTTCGGTATCTTCAGGTAGACGGCCAACTCTTCGATGGTCAGGACATAGCTTGGTTTTTCATCCATCAGGTGCACCTCTATGGTCTCAAGACAAGGCTCGACCCAGAATGTCTCATATCAAGCTTATAATCTACAGTTATTGCCAGTTGCTGTCAAGTGCTTTTCGGAGCCGCAGGGAGAAGATTAGCGCCAGGCCCCGCCAGATGGCTCCTTGAAGCTGCCGTTCCAGCCATCCCCGGCCAGGTCCTCGCGCTGGAACACCAAGAGGCTCATGGGCGGGACCGGAAGCTCGCTCCAGCCCTTCTCCTCCGCTAGCACAGCGTCCAGATAGGCGGGGTCCGATGCGTAGAGGACGGCCTTGCGGCGGGGATGCCAGCGCAGTTCCAGCGGCCTGTTCCCCTTGAGCACAAAGACGGTGCCCGGATCGGTCCGGCAGGCGATGACGGCGGTGATCTGCCCGCGGGAACAGGGTAACGTCGAGCCATGCCGCGCCCGTGGCATGGGGACCGCGCTCCTCGCTCAGCATCAGCAGGCGGGGGAACAGCCAGGCGAGAAGCTGTGACCCAAACCCTATCACACGAACTAACAAACTGACGGAGATACGCAATACGTGTTCTTACTATGGGCTGCCCACAGTGCTGGCCAGCGCACTCACTTGCCTGCATACGCACTTCTAGACATCGTGAACACCAACGAAAAATGCCTCATCAATAACCGATGAGGCTCAAGCTTTTCTATGAAGACACACGAAGCATCCAGGGCCCACGTTGCATCCGTGCCTCCCCGGATAGGACTCGAACCTCCAAGGCGTCTGGTAGGCGGCACACTTCGGCCCCCCCTTCTTCTCAGAGCCACTCGTACCCGACCCCACCGCTCTGCGTCAACTCCGAGTTTGGTCTCGCCCAGGAGCAACCCTTGCGGTCCAAGAAGTTCGAACAGACAGAGCGAGCAAGAAGTCCGTGGCGTCGATCACATGAACCTCGCCGGACGTACTCCGCGCTCATAGCTCGCATACCACCTACTGCGGGCTTCAATTATTGAGGCGCTGATGATAGGATGGGAAGCCAGCGCGGCCGACTAGGGTCCCGGCTGCAACGCGGAAGACATGGGGTGCTTTGCGATGCTCTATAGAAAACTCGGGAAAACCGGCTCCGACGTTTCGATTCTGGGGTTCGGCTGTATGCGGCTTCCGATTCTGAACGCCACCGGCCGTCTGGACGCCTTCGACCCCAGCAAGAAGGTTGACGAAGAAGAGACCGCGAGAATGGTGAGCCAGGCCGTTCAAAGCGGCATCAACTATTTCGACACGGCCTATCGCTATCACGGCGGCCAAAGCGAGCCCGTCCTCGGAAGGGTCATCAAACCGTATCGGGACAAGGTGGCGATTGCGACCAAGTCCCCTACGTGGCTCGCGAAGACTGAAGAGGATTTTGATAGGTTTCTTGACGAACAGCTCAAGACCCTGGACGTCCGATTCATCGACTGCTATCTCCTGCACGGCATGAGCCGCCAGGAATGGCAAAGGATAAAGGAGCTTCGGGTACTGAGGTTTTGCGACAGGGCCCTCGCTGACGGAAGAGTCCGGTACATCGGCTTCTCTTTCCACGACGACGGAAGGCTGTTCAAGGAGATCGTGGACAGCTATGCCTGGTCGGTCTGTCAGATTCAGTACAATTACCTCGACGAGAACTACCAGGCCGGCAGGGAAGGGCTGCTGTATGCGGCCGGCAAGGGCGTCGGTATTATTGTGATGGAGCCCCTGCGCGGCGGCAAACTGGCAGACAATGTTCCACCGGCAGTCCGGGCCATCTGGGATTCGGCGAAGGAAAGGCGTAGTGCCGCGGAATGGGCCTTGAGGTGGATCTGGAATCACCCGGAGGTTTCCACGGTCCTCAGCGGCATGAGCTCGATGGACCAGCTTGTGGAGAACATCGAGATTGCCGGCCGCGGACACGCCGGTTCCCTTTCGACAGAGGAGCTGGAGCTGGTTGCCCGCGCTGCCGAGAGCTATCGCAGCATGATGGCGGTGGACTGCACCGGCTGCGGATACTGCATGCCGTGTCCCAACGGTGTCAACATTCCCGAGAGCTTCTATCTCTACAACGACTCGCTGGCTTTTTCGGACAAGGAGGTTAACTCGTTACTCTACAATCGCATGCTCTCTGCCGAACAGCGGGCCTCAAACTGCAACGAGTGTGGGGAATGCGAGGAGCGTTGCCCGCAGGAGATAGGCATAAGCGATGAGCTGAAGAACGTACACCAGGAGCTGGGAGAGTGACACCGTCCAGAGTGGAGCCGACCGGATGCGCCGGGCTCGGGCGGGTGCGCGCGACGATTACGTGATCGTGCTGTGCACCGGGAGGCAGCCAGCAGTTTGTGGCGACGCGATCGGTGTTGAAGCGCCGTGAAACCGTCTTGTGTGGAGGGGAATGAAACGACAACAAGGGCTCGTCGTCCTGTTTGACCTGGACGGCACTCTGAGCGACCCCGGGAAAGGCATCTTTGAATCCGTCTGCTACGCCTTGAAGGAGCTTGGCCGGCCGTGCCCGTCCTTCGAGGCCCTTCGGCAGCAGGTCGGAGCCCCGCTGGAAACGGTCTTTCAGAACATCATGGACGGCGCTTCGGCGGCCGACGTGAAACGCGCATCCGAAATCTATAAGACCCACTTCGACACGTACGGGTACAGAGAGAGCCGCGTCTACGACGGCGTGGAGGAGACACTCAAGACACTCCGGCAAGCGGGATGCGCTCTGTTTGTTGCGACTGCGAAGAAGGCTGACATAGCATGGAAGACGGTTTCCTATCTCGGCCTGGCCGGCTACTTCAAAGACGTGTTTGGAGGCGACGGCAAGTCCCCCAAGGCTCGCATGGTCGGAGAGATAGTGGAGTCGCTGGGCGCGGCGTTGGACGAGACCTTCCTCGTGGGGGATCGGTGGTTCGACGTCACGGCTGCCAGAGAGGTGGGGATCCACTCCGTGGGCGTGACGTGGGGATACGGGTCTCTGTCGGAATTGCGGGAGGCCGGAGTCGCGACTCTCGTGGACACGCCGGAGGAGCTGTGCCGGATTGTGCTGCGATACAAAGGGACGAGTGGTGACGCTTGATTTCTTCTACTGATGCCATCATGCCCGATACGGACCTCGACTGGCTCGAGAGAATCCCCAAGGTGGAGCTCCACCTGCACCTGGAGGGGGCGATACCTCACCCGGCTCTCTGGGAGCTGATCCGGAAATACGGGGGGGATCCATCGGTACCGACCCCGGAGGCACTGGAAGGGAAATTTGCCTACAGGGACTTCCCGCATTTCATCGAAACCTGGGTGTGGAAGAACAACTTCCTGCGGGAATACGATGATTTCACTTTGATCGCAGAGAGCGTGGCCCGAGACCTCGGCCGCCAGAACGTCATTTACGCAGAGGTGTTCTTCTCGCCGGGCGACTTCGCACGCCACGGTCTGAAGACACAGAGGATAACGGAGGCGATTCGCAAGGGACTCTCTCGCGTCTCCGAGGTCGAAGTCGCTCTGGTGCCCGACTTGATTCGGGACTTCGGCCCCGAGAAGGCTGTCAGGACTCTCGCCGAAGTGAACGAGGTGAAAGAGCTGGGAGTAGTGGGCGTCGGCATCGGGGGTTCGGAGCAGGAGTTCCCGCCAGAGCCTTTTCAACACGTCTATGAAAAGGCCCGAGAATTTGGATTCTACACGAGCGCACACGCAGGTGAAGCCGCAGGTGCGGAGAGTATCTGGGGCGCGATTCGGGCTCTTCGCGTGAACCGCATAGGGCACGGTACCCGGGCGAGAGAGGACGGAGATCTGCTCACGTATCTCGCGGAGCACAAAATACCACTCGAGATGTCCGTGACTTCAAACGTGCGGACAGGTGCGGTGGCCTCCCTCGAGAGCCACCCCATCGGGGACTACTTCGACCGCGGGATTCTCGTTACGGTGAATACCGATGACCCGAAGATGTTCGGCAGTTCCCTGGCAGAGGAATACCGCCTCCTGGTGCAGAGGCTCGGCTTCTCGATGGACGAAATCCGGTGCCTGATGCTTCGAAGCGTAGAGGTGTCCTGGCTTGCAGAGGACAAGAAGACACGTCTGACCGAACAAATCCTGAGGTTCCCCGAGTAGAGGAGAGTGCCGTTGAACACCGTGCTGGTGTTGGCGGACCCGGCCGGGGTTTCCCGAGTAGAGCGGAGGCCCCATCATGGAATGGAGGAGAATGCTCCATGAGTGACACAGCGGGCTACGACGAGAGCTACCTGGCACAAATCTACGACCACGTCCCGCTGCACACCGAGCGCGGAGACATCCCCTTCTTTGTTGAAGCAGCGAGAGAGTCCGGAGGTGCCGTTCTGGAGCTGGGGTGCGGAACGGGGCGCGTGCTAATCCCGACCGCCAGGGCGGGCGTCGAGATTGCCGGGCTGGATACCTCAGAACGGATGCTTGACGTGTGCCGGCAGCGGTTGCTGGAAGAGCCTTCCGACGTTAGGGCACGGGTTCAGTTGCTGCGCGGAGACATGCGGGAGTTCGGGCTTTCGCGGACGTTCAGTCTCATCACGACGCCGTTTCGGTCGTTTCAGCACCTGCTCACGGTCGAGGAACAGATGTCCTGTCTGCGCTGCGTGGGACGGCATCTGAGTGGGGGGGGAAGGCTGATACTGGACGTTTTCAACCCATCACTGGAGATGCTGGTGAGCACCGAGGTCGGGAAGGAAGTCGAAAGCGAACCGAAATTCGAACTGCCGGATGGACGCCGCGTCGTGCGGCGTCACAGGATTGACGCGAGGGACCACCTCAATCAGACCAGTCACTGTGAGCTGATATACTACGTCAACCACCTGGACGGCCGGCAAGAGCGCCTGGTTCACTCATTCCACATGAGATACCTGTACAGGTTCGAAGCCGAGCATCTTCTCGAAAGGTGTGGATTCAGAGTGGAACAGCTCTTCGCCGATTTCGACAGAAGTGCCTTCGGTTCGAAATATCCCGGCGAGCTGATATTCGTGGCACGGAAGGCGTAACCACAACTTCATTCCAACGCGTAGAGATAGATGCCGCTGCCGAAGAAAATCACGCCGTCGTAAGTAGTAGGATAGTTGACCTGCTGACCCGCGTAGAACTTCCACCGTTCCTTGCCTGTCCGGGCATCCAGAGCGTAAAGATAGCCGTCGCCGCTTCCGAAATAGACGAGTCCCTTCACGGCCGCGGGCTTCGAGTAAACCTTTCCCTCCCGCTTGAGGTCCCAAAGACTCTTGCCCGTCTTTGCATCGAGAGCGTAGATGTGACTCTCCGCCGTATTGAAGAACACCGTGTTGTCCATGACGGCGGGCTCGGAGCTTATCGGACCATCAGACTTGAAACGCCACATAAGCTCGCCGGTTTGAGCTTTGACCGCGTAGACACAACTGTCGTGGCTGGAGAAATACGCGAACCCGCCCGCGACGGCGGGGGCGTGGTAGACATTCTTGCCGGCAGAAAACCGCCACTTCGTCTTGAGCGTCTTGAGGTCGAGCGCGTATACGCTTCCTCCCCAGTCCGAGATGTACAGAAGCTCTCCCAGGAGCGAGGGTGAGCTGCACATCCCGCTCCCGGCGTAGTATCTCTTCTTCACGATCATGGAGTCTACGTCGACGACGTACATATTCTTATCGTGTGACGTGAAGTAAGCTAACCCATCGCGTATGAGAGGGGGAAAGCAGATCGAGGCGTCCTTGTTCTCCCTGGCGCCGTCCGTCTCGACCCTTCCCTTTACGGCCCCGGTTTCCAGGTCGACAGCATACAGGTTTCCGTCCTTGGATCCCCAGTAGGCCGTCTCGCCGGAGATGGTGGGCGGGCCGCCGATGGAGGCTCCTGCTCGCGTGCTCCACTTGAGCTTGCCCGACGCAACGTCGACGGCGTAGAAATTGCCTCCCCAATCTCCGAAATACACGATGCCGCGATGGACGAGTGAAGGCGAGGAAATGCCCTCCTCTATTCGGAATTTCCACTTCACGGAAGGGAGCTCGGTCACGGGGGCTGAATCGTACACACCGGTGTGCTGCGGCCCGCCATTGTAAACAACCACGCTTTCCGGGTGGGCGGGCTGAGCGTCCTCTGCGGAACCCGGCACCGCCGGTACAGACAGGAAACCCGATACACACAGGAAAGTGGACACAAGAAGTGCGGGTATGAAGGTCGTTCTCATAGTTTCTTCCTCCTTTATGCCATTCTAGCCGTATGCGAGCGGCTCCGCAATGGGGAAGACTCTGGAATGCCCGCTGAGTCTGTGGTATACTAGGTGACGGTGCATCTTTCGTAACGGAGGAGCATTGGGTCGGTCCCCCGTCCGGGCTCGGGACCGAACCAGCCATCGTTCCACGGCACCTCTCCTCCGGTGACTCAGCAACAACCTGGGCTGGTAAGCTCCGTGAGTCTGCCATCCCCCGCACGGTTCTTCGGTCATGAAAGAGCAGACCAGACAAGCTACCGAACGATCAGAGCAATACGAGTCCCCCGAAGTTCCTTCCGATTCACGGCCGATTCCAGCGCTCGACGCCATCTTGGAGGCCGAAGAGCGCTACAGGTTGCTCGTCAGCAGTATGAGCGACATGGTCTATGCGATTGACAGAAACGGGACGGTCACTTTCATCAGTTCCCAGGTGACGGCCTACGGTTTCCAGCAGGAAGAGGTCCTCGGTCGCAACTTCCTCGAATTCATCGCCACTGAAGACAGGGAGCTTGTGCTTCGCGACTTCGAGCGCTCTATGGCCGACGGCAAGCCGACTGCCACACATTTCAGACTGGTCACGCGATGGGGAGAAGCCCGGTGGATAGAGGACCTCGGCAGTCCTTTCAACGACACGACGGGGCGCATCGCAGGACAAATGGGGATGCTCCGCGACATCACGGAGCGCAAGCGTGTCGAAGAAGCGTTGCGAGAGAGCGAAACACGGTATCGCGCGCTCTTTGAGAACGCGCCGGTCGGCATCTACCGTACCACTCCGGACGGCCGGATACTGCTGGGAAATCCGGCCCTCGTCGGCATGCTGGGATTCTCCTCGTTCGAGGAACTAGCGGCGCGCAATCTGAACAAAAAGGGCTTCAGCCCGGCCTACCCGCGCAAGTGGTTCGTTGAAAAAGTAGAAGAGGAAGGCGCGGTCGCGGGACTGGAAGCAAGCTGGGTCAAACGCGACGGATCTGCCATCGTGCTCAGGGAAAACGCCAGGACCGTCCGCGGGGAAGACGGAACCGTGCTCTACTACGACGGAACCGTCGAGGACGTCACCGAAAGGGTTCACGCGAAGAAGACTACCGAAGCTCTGTACGACATATCGCGGGCGGTGCATTCGGCAGAGACTCTTGATCAGTTGTTTCCGCAGATTCACAGGGCCCTGTCAAAGGTCATTCGGGCGGAGAACTTCTTCATCGCACTTCTCAGCGACGAGGGAGACAAGATTCGTTTCCCTTACGCGGTGGACGAAATGGTACCCGCCTGTACCGTTGTAATCGATGCTGACGACGCGCAGTCTCTCACCGCTGAAGTAATCCGGACGAGGAAGCCGCTTCTTCTTCTCGAGAAAGAGCTGCAGGAACGATACGCCTCCGGCAGGAGTCGAATCCGGCTTGTGGCCAGCAAGTGCTGGCTCGGCGTGCCCCTTATTGTCGGAAAGCACGTTGCAGGAGCGATGGGGGTCCAGGATTATCTCAGGGGCGATGCTTACAGTGACAGGGACCTGCGGCTTTTTGAGTCGACGGCGGGCCAGGTGGCGACGGCCATAGTGCGTAAACGGGCCGAGGATGCGCTCCGCGACAGCGAACAAAGACTTCGCGCGGTCTTTGAGACTGCCAAAGACCTCATCTTTATCAAAGACGCCTCCCAGAGGTACGTGCGCGTGAATCCGGCCATGGCAGAGCAGTTTGGGACAAGCGTGCAGGCCGTAATCGGGAGAACGGCGAAAGAGATGATGGGCCCGGAGGATCCCGAGGCGGCTGCTCAAGTTGAGGCCACCGATCGGAGGGTTCTTGCGGGTGAAGTCGTGGAGGAGGTCATCGAGGCGCGGTCGGTTGGGGCTCCTCGGACCTTCTACGTCATCAAGGTGCCCATTCACAACAGCGATGGTGCCGTGACCGGCCTGTGCGGCATAGCGCGAGACATAAGCGACCTGAAACGCGCAGAGTCCGAGCGTCTCGAGATGGAGCGCAGGCTCCAGCATACCCAGAAACTCGAGAGTCTGGGGGTGATGGCCGGCGGGATAGCACACGATTTCAACAACCTGCTTCTGGCCATTCTGGGCAACCTCGACCTGGCACTGCTGGATCTATCCGAGGTGTCGTCGGCCCGGCCGAGCGTCGAACAGGCGGCCTGCGCCGCGAGACGGGCGGCGGATTTGACCCGCCAGATGCTGGCGTATTCGGGAAAGGGAAAATTCGACGTGAGGGCCGTGAATCTGACGGAGCTCGTGGAGGAGAACCTGCACATTTTCAGGGCCGCAATCTCAAAGAGCACGGCACTCAATCTCCAGCTTGGCCGGGACTTGCGGCCCATAATTGCAGACCCCGGACAGCTTCAGCAGGTCGTGATGAATCTCATAACGAACGCGTCCGAGGCCATCGGTGAACGAGCCGGAGTCATCTCCGTGGTCACGGAGATGAGCCTGCAGAACGCCTCGGCTCTCAACGGAAGTAGGCTCGAGGAGAAACCTTCGCCGGGGCTGTTTGTCTCTCTTGAGGTGTCTGACACAGGGTGCGGAATGAGCTCCGACACGATGCATCGCCTTTTCGATCCGTTTTTCACCACGAAATTCACCGGCAGAGGTCTGGGGATGTCCGCTGTGCTGGGCATCGTGCGAGGGCACAAAGGGGCCATATTCGTGGAGAGCGAGTGCGGCAGGGGAACCACGGTGCGGGTACTCTTCCCCGTCTCGGAACTGGAGGCCGTGGTTGAAGACAGGAGGAGTGGTTTCTCGAAGGCGGACGCGCAGAACCTGTCGACCCGTCATGGGTCAGGCACCATACTGGTGGTGGACGACGAGGAGATGCTTCGGAACCTGGGCGCGGCTCTGGCAAGGCGCTTCGGCTTTGACGTGCTCGTGGCATCCGACGGCGAGGAGGCGGTCTCGGTGTTTCGGAAGAGGGCCGACGACATAGTCTGCGTCTTGCTCGACTTGACCATGCCGCGGAGGGACGGCCTATCTGCCTTCGAGGAACTGAGGTGTCTCCGCCCCGACGTCAGAGTGATCCTTTCAAGCGGCTACAGTCAGCAGGAAGCCACGGGTCAGTTCGCCGGCAAGGGGCTTGCGGGCTTCATCCAGAAGCCGTACCGGATGGAGGACCTGTACAACGAGCTGGGCCGTGTTCTGGGGTGCCGGAGGCCGGAGGCGAAAAACGACAAGGAGCGGAAAAGTGGGCCTGGCGATATTCAAAGTTGATTCATTCTCCCGTAGCGTGTATTTCTTCCGCTTCATTCTGTTCTCGAGTGTCTTGAATTCCTGCCCGCCGGGGCCCGCTATATAGAGTTCGTACGTCACCTCGTCTTTGCCTATCTGTCTTGTGATTCCTCGAACCTTGATCGTGCCGCCGCTCATGGGGTCGCTGCGACGGCCAGTGCCACCCCGAGCGTAAGCGCCGTCACTCGGTCCCCGCGGGTTCGTCTCGTGGTCATTTTTACCCGCTTGAAGAGTTACCCCGTCCAGTGGTAAGAATATGTGAAGTCCATTCTGCCGATTGCCTTTCGTCTCTGCAAGGCACAAGCTGTAATGCGGACCTGTCGGAGGTGTATTGTGGAAGAAAACGAACGATACCAAAGAGCGAAGCAGAGGGTGGAGGAGATCAAGGGATTCTACGTTCATTTCTCGGTCTACCTTATCGTCAACGCCGGTCTGGTCCTCATCAATCTGCTCACTTCAAGCCATGAGTTGTGGTTCTACTGGCCGCTCCTGGGATGGGGGATTGGAATAGTCGCCCACGCGGTGTCGGTGTTCGGTCTGGGCGGATTCTGGGGACCCGAGTGGGAAGAGCGAAAGATAAGAGAGCTGATGGACAAAGACGAGCCCAAGACTTGAGATACGCCGGGTAATAGAACGGAGGTGCAGAAAATGCGCTCGATCCCGCCCTCTTCCGGTGGTTTGATACGCCGGCAGTGGCCGGAGCGCTCGGCAGGCCGGGTACTCAGGTGTGCGGCCATCCTTCTGCCGCTGTGCGTGCTGGCCGGGTTTTTTCTCAACCTTTCTTTTGCCGCAGCCTCTTTTGCGTCCGAGCCTCCCGCCGGAAGCAAGGACTCGACTCTCAGCGGTGCACGAATCTCCCTGCTTGAGAATCCGGATGTGTCTTCGAACATCAAGCTTCTGGAGTCGTGGATCGAAGCCCAGATGGTCCACCGAAAGATACCCGGGATGTCGGTGGGAATCGTCTACGACCAGGAGCTCATCTACGCACGCGGGTTCGGATTCAGCGACGTCGAGAGGAAAGTGCCGGCCGACCCGCGAACGGTCTACCGCATAGCCTCTATTACGAAGACCTTCACGGCCACGGCAATAATGCAGCTCCGCGACGAAGGCAAGCTGAGCCTGGACGACCCGGTGAAGAAGTTTCTGCCCTGGTTCAGGATCAAGAGCCGTTTCGCGGACGCGCCGGAAGTGACGATACGTCACCTCCTGACGCACACGTCCGGACTGCCCCGGGAATCGGCGTTTCCCTACTGGACCGACCACAAGTTTCCGACGAGGGAGGAGATGATCGAGGCTCTCCAGAACCAGGAGGCGGTCTTCCCCCCCGAGACTCGGATCAAATACTCGAACCTTGCCCTGGCTGTTGCAGGTGAGGTCGTCTTCGCGGTATCAGGGACGTCGTACGAAGAATACGTCAGGAAAAATATCCTCATACCGCTCGGCATGAAGAACACAAGCGTTCGCCTGGACGAAGGGCAGATGGGGAAGCTGGCCACCCCGTACAGCAGGCTCTTGCCCGACGGAACACACAAGGTCATGCACGTCACAGACAGTAAGGGCATCTCGCCCGCGGCGAACATGTCGTCCAACGT
>JAZDPI010000169.1:0-6574 GCA_043797775.1 Candidatus Eiseniibacteriota bacterium | reverse complement strand
AAACTGGGGACGGAGAACGGGACGCGCCTGAAGACCATGCAGATGGTGCCCCTCTGCAAATAGAAGTTGCACCTGAATCTGCTCAGACCACGGATGCCGAAGCCGAAATCGACTTCCTTCGTGTCGTCGAACATCTTCTTCTGGCGCGGCGTGAGAATCTGGTCGGCCACTTTGACCAGTTCCTCCTGGGAAGGGGCCGGCATCTCAAGCGGCCGAAGAGCCCCGTCAACCCTCACGGCGGGCGGTACGCCGACCTTGAGGTGAAGGTCCGAGGCTCCCAGTGTGCACATCTGCTCGAGTACGCTGTTTATGTTCATTTGTGACCATCTCCCGCATGCGCCCAGGCACGCCTAGGGCTCTACGAGGAAAAGCGCCTGTCCGTACTCCACGGGCTGGGCGTTGTCCACCATTACACGAACGACCTTACCCGAAACCTCAGCCTGGATCTCGTTCATCAACTTCATTGCCTCGATGACGCAGACGGTGCGGCCGACCTCGACAAGACCGCCGACTTCGACGAACGGCTCCGCACCCGGAGCAGCGGCCCTGTAGAAAGTGCCGACCATCGGCGACTTTATCTCCTTGAGATTGGTCGCCTGCTTCTGCGCGGCGGCCGGTGCCTGCTCCGCCTGGGCAGGGGCGTTCGCCGTCACAACCGGCGCTTCCCTGGGAGGAACGAACTCAGGCGTGTGCGAGTAGAAGGAGTTGCCGGACTTGGAAACCCTGATTCGAGTTCCCCATCTCGACACCTCTATCTCCTCCACACCGCTCTCTTCAAGAAGCCGAATCAACTCTTTGATTCTGCTGACGTTCATGACGAAGCCTCCGCGACATCTCGCGAGCGGCCGCTTCAACCCGGGCCTCAGACCACCCTTTCCACGTACCCACCCGACCTCGTGTCTACCTTCACGACGTCACCCACTTGAATGAAAAGAGGCACCTGAATGATAAGTCCTGTCTCGAGAGTCGCAGGTTTTGAACCGCCGGATGCAGTGTCGCCCCGCAGCCCCGGGTCAGTCTCGCGGACGGCGAGCTCCACGAATGTGGGAATCTCAAACGACACCGGCTCCCCTTCCTTCATGAGGATAACCACCTTGAGATTCTCTTTCAAGTAGCCTTTCTCGGATTCAACGTGTTCTTCGGAGAGGGAAATCTGGTCGAAGGTTTCGGTGTCCATGAAACAGTACGTATTCCCCTCACGGTACAGATACTGGAAAGACGTC
Organism: Candidatus Eiseniibacteriota bacterium; assembly: GCA_043797775.1. Taxonomy (GTDB): domain Bacteria; phylum Eisenbacteria; class RBG-16-71-46; order JAFGJU01; family JAFGJU01; genus JAZDPI01. The sequence continues at coordinate 5,351 of JAZDPI010000169.1, read as the reverse complement.
CTCTCCAGCCTGGCTTCAGCGACTTTCTCCCCCGCCCTGAAAGTGCGCTCAATCACCGCGCCTGTCTTCACGTTCTTGAGCTTCGTTCGCACGAAGGCGCCGCCCTTGCCGGGCTTGACGTGCTGGAACCCGACGATGGAGAAGAGCTGGCCGTCCAGCTCGAGTGCCATCCCATTCCTGAAATCGCTCGTATCGGCCATCTACTCTCACCCTGAATGCGATGCGTTGTCCTGTTGCGGTGTGCCGTCTGGGGGCGCCGTGGCGTGCGGTTGCGCTGCGGTGCCGTCCCTGTCGCCGGCGCTTTCTTTCTGCTGCACTTTGCCTATCCAGGCGGCGAACCGCGTGAAGTCGGACTGTCGGACAACATAGTCGAAGAATCGAGCAGCGTCTGACTCGGGGGGCGCCTGTGGAGGAGGAGGCGCACTGGAAGGCTCCGGGCTTGCGAGGGATGGTGCCGGGGCCGCTTTGGGAGCCGTCGGTACAGTCTCAGTGCCGGCTTCTGAAGGCTCCGCCTGGGCCTGCTGCCTCTCGATTTCCGTTCTCAGGTATTCAAGCGTGTCCGTCGCCTCTGACGCATCCACCGGCTCTTCAGGCGGGCACCAATCCTGGCTGAGACGCTCCAGAAGACTCCGGTCTTCCGCTGACTCGTCCCTGACCTGCACCGGCTCAGACGCCGCATCCCATTCGCGTCCCAGGACGACGGAGTCCAGTTCCGGGCTGCGTGTGTCGTTTCCATCGGGGGAGAATCTGATGCCGTCAAGCGCGCCAAGAGAAGCCAGGTCCATGTCGTCTGCTTGCCTCGCCGCGCCGTTTACGTCCGCAGCCACGTCAACAATCCCGTCCGGCGTCATACCGCGTCCGTCCGGCGTCGCACTGCCCATATCCGATGCCGGCGCATCGCCCTCCACGCTCTCGGCCAGCCTGGCAAGCGCGCCGAGCTTCTCCCGGGCCTCGGTGTCTGAGGGGCAGAGCCTGAGGGCCGCCCGGTAGTAGTTCGTGGCCTCTTCGAGGCTGCCCTGTGCCCTGTGTATTTCGGCCATAATCCTAAGGGAGAAAACGTTCTCCCTGTCCAGCTCAAGCACCAACTCCATCTCCCGCCTGGCCTCCTCCCTCATCCCCAGCTCCATAAGACACTTGCAGAGCAGTATCCGCGAGCTCACGTAACGCGGGTGGACAAGCTTGGCCTGCATGCAGAGATCGACGGCCTCGCCGTATTGCCCCCTCCGCCTCAACTCCTCTGCCAGCGGCATGAAGAGCTTTGAATCAGGGGCTCTCTGAACCCTCTCCCTCAGTGCATCGAGAGTGGACTTGTCACCTGACGTGTCCAGGATAAGCGTCATCGCAATACCCTTCTGGTAATGGGGTCACATTACGGCAATTAGATGCCGCTCACCGAGTTTGCGGCATCTTCTGCTTTCAGAAAATCAGAACCTAACAGAGCCCAGGGTGGCTGTCAACACAAAAGCCGGCGCTCATGCGTCCCGGCACTTTGCAGGCGATCCGGTTGGAGTGTCCGAGGCTAACGGGTTTCGCCGCCCCTGGTGTCGAAGGTGCGAGCGATGGCATCCAACTGCTTGAGCCAGCTCGCCTTCTCCATGCCCGGCGCAAACAGGACGCAGTCCACGATGTAGAACCTTCCGCCGTCGAGGAAGCAGTAGCTGAAGAAGGGGCCCCCAATGACGTATTTCTCGTTCTGCCAGACCCCTTCGATTCTGACGACCGTTCTGCCGTTGAAGGACACGTTTCGCGTCAAGGTCCTCGAGTGATCTATCTCGTCTTCGTCGTAGTAGGCGAACGCCACCTTTGCCCGCTGGAGCAGGCAGTACCGGGCGTCCAGCGTCTCCCTCTCCGCCTCCTTCCAGTAGACGAAGAGAAGCCGTGCCGGCTCACTGCCCACAAGCTTCACCAGTCCCCCTCCCTCGACCTCAGCCACCTTGAAGTCCCTGGGGATCCGTATGGTCCAGCCGTACTTGGAGAGAAGGTAGTCGCTCATCTGGCGCTGGTCGCCCATGTTGAAAGTGAGTTTCTTCGTGCCCTCGATGATGATGCTGTCCACGTCCGAGAAAAACCGGTTCCCTCTCGCCTTCAACAGCTCCGAGAGACTCCGTTCGCTGGGCCCGGCGACTATGGCCAGCGTCTGGCCCAGGGCGGAGACGTCTCTAAGAATCGCGTAGTCTGCGGAACCGTCCATGATGAGGCCGACCATTTTCTTCCCCAGCAGTCTCGTCGCACGCTTGGCAACGACGTCGTTCCGCGAGAGATCCGCGAGAAGAATCACATTTCTGTTATCGTCCTGCTTCCTGAGCTTGCTCGGCGGGAATATCTCAAAGGTGTAGGCCTTCTCCTCGTCCACCGTGCCGATGTCTTTCGAGAACAAGGTCATGATGAGAGACACGCTCTCGTGATTCTGAGGCACGTTTGTGACGATGGTGAGCAGACTGGCCGGCCCCAGGGCGGGGAGCTGCTTGGGCGAGCAGGTACACAGGGTCAGTGCCACCAGAAGAACGCTCGAAACCGCGGTGCAGACGGCGATTGCGCGAGCGCTCGAAACCGCGAGCGCGACTCCGGCCGAGACCGCGGCCTGACCGTCTCCGTTTCGCGCCGGTCTTCCATTGCGTGCGATGAACCTCTTCACTTGAACCTCCGTGTCGGTGCGCGAGGCAACAATACGTACGGGCTTTTATGTGCGTGCTTTGAGGACGAAGGTAGCACACGGAGAAAGGGGTGTCAAACGACGGGGGGCTTCGGCTTTCGTGTCACGGCAATGTCCGAGCTGTCAGGGGCCCGGCAGGGCTCGGAGCGGAGGCGAACTCGGCGTGGAGGCGGGTCAACTCAACGGGGCCGCGGGCGAACTCGGGCAGGGGTTAGTTCTCGGTGGAGAGCACTCGCCGCTGGCTTGTGGGGTCGGGGGTCTGAAGACGAATCTTCACTTTCGAGGGCAGCTTGACGCTGGGAGCGGCAGCGGCTCCGACGGTCACCGGAATCAAGAGCTTCGCCATGCCGCGCCACACGAGGGCGCCGGCTTTCTCGCCGGGCCTTGTGGAGCCGACGACCCGCCCGAGCTGAACGGCGTCCATGATCGGCTCTTTGTCGAACTCAACGAGGACGTCGCCGCTCTTGAGGCCGGCCTTCTCAGCCGGACTCCCTGCTATCACTTCGGCGATCTCGACGCCGAGGACGTTCGTCAGACCCAATCTCGTGATTTGAGAACCCGGCGCGATGGTCTGAACCTTCACGCCAAGGTATCCCCTTTTCACAGAGCCACCCTTCAGCACGTCGTCAACGACTCTCCGTATCTCTTCGGCCGGAAGGGCAATGCCTATGTTCCCCCCGAACATCGGAAGCCCCCCTCGGGACTGCCGGCTGAGCTCAACCACCGTCCCGTAGGACGACTGCCCGGGGACAACCTCGGTGGAGAGTCTTCCCAGAATCATCGCCACCAGCTCACCCTTCGTGTTGAGCACGGCGGCCCCGCTGTTGCCGGGGTGGACGGGACCCGTTAGCTGGACCATGTCCCACTTCCCCTGCTCTCTTGCGACTTTCTGCTTCCCGCTTACCGTACCGAGGGCGGCCGTCGGGAGCTCACCGTACGAATTGCCCATCAAGATCACCAGAGAACCCGCCTGTATGCTCTTGGAATCGCCCACGACCACAGCCTTGGCTTTCAAATCCCTGATCCTGAGAACGGAAATGTCGGCATTCTTGTCGGTCCCCAGCACCTCGGCGTCGTAGGTCCGGCCGCCTTCCAGCGTGACGGCGACTTCCGTGCCCACTCTCACGACGCTTCCGCACGTGACGACGATTCCATCGCCAACCACTATCCCCGAACCGATGTTTCTCTTTACAACCGGGTTTCTCGAGTCGGTTATGAACTGGAGCCTGTCGAAGATGGAATAGGGTTCCTGCCCGGAGCGAACGTTGTACTGCGACGTAACGGTAACAACGGACGCCTTGGCATTCTGAATGATGGCGGCTATCTCTTCCTCCAGCGACGAGAGAGTGTTGCCTGCAATCGCGGCCCGGGCCGTGAGAAGAAGCAGGCATATGACCGTCACCCTAGATGTAACCTTCACAAACACCTCTCGGTCCTCCGTCTCAACCACACGTTAGAACGTCAACGAAACCGGCTGGAGTTGGGCTCCGGACACCGGTGCCACATCGACACCTCTTGATCGCGCACTCTGCATGGCAACAGGTGCAAGGATAAACTCCACATGATAGACGGCACTGTCGCCGGCCGAACGGGCCGAAGCCGGGGAGCTACCCAGCACGACGCCACTGCCCAGCTCTTCCGAAAGCCGGCTCACGCGCTCGAGCTGTCTCGAAGAAGCAGCGCCTGCGTCAACCTGCGCGCGCCCTGTGCGCCCTGCCGGCTCAACGCCGCCCACACCGCGCGCGGCCGCGCCCATCGCGAGCTCACCCGCCAACGAACGACCACTCACGGAAAGGATGCCCTCGCTTGTGTATCCGGTCACATCACCCGAGCCGAACTCGTAGGCATACTGATCTCGCGCAAACTCCTCCGGTATGCGAACCTGTTCCCACGGAATCGCGACGATGGCGATCACGAGGGCCAAAGTGGCCACAAACGCCAGAGCCGGCCTGGGAACGCTGAACACCGCTGCAAGCGGCGAGAGGAGCGGCTCCAAAGGCCGCAGAATCGACGGCAAAGCCGGGCGGGCGCGTGCAAGCTCCGCCTCCCGTTCCCTCAGAGCGCGTTCGAGCTTCTTCTCGAAGAAAGGATTCATCAGAGGTTTGGGAAGCGAGTGGACGAGCTCCACGCTCTTCGAGAAAAGCTTGTAGTCGCGGGCACACGATTGACACGAAGAAAGGTGCTCTCCGAAGTTTCTTCCTTCGACAACACTCAGCTCTCCGTCAAACGCGGCGGAGAAGGTCTTTCGGGCAGCCTTGCAGTTCATGTTCGATTCACCTTTGTCATCCGGGCTCGGGGCCCGGCTCATGCGGGCCGCCTGGCCCTGTTTGCGTTGGGCCCGAACTTGCATCCGGCGCGGGGCTCACCGGCGCCACTCAGCTCATGCTCATGTAAGGTTCGAGCCTTTTCTTCAGAATCAGGCGTCCCCTGTTGATGCGCGAGCGCACCGTCCCTCCCGGGATCGCGAGAATCTCACCGACCTCTTCGTAAGAAAGCCCCTCAATGTCTCTCAGTATCACCGCGTCTCTGTACTTCGACGGCAGCTCGGAAATCGCCTGTCCGACGACCTCCTTGAGCTCCGTTTCCTCCATCTTCTCATCGGGACCCCTGCCGTGTTCCTTGAGGTCCCTCAGGAAGAAGCCCGCACTGGACCCGATTGTCGCCGCGGCCTCTTTTAGTCCTTCAATGCTGAGAACTT
>JAZDPI010000157.1:0-5247 GCA_043797775.1 Candidatus Eiseniibacteriota bacterium | reverse complement strand
CCGGTCCCCCCCGTGCCGGTGCCGGTCGGGGCCTCGGCACCGTCAGCCGCTGCACCGTCCACCACCACCGCACCACCGGCAGCAGCCATCCCCTCAGCGGCCCGCCCATCGGTGGGCGCCTCGTCGAACAGCCCTATGTGTATCACGGAAACGTCTCGAGGTCGCTGGAAGGTGGCCTTGTCTCTGTGGAGACTGCATGCACGAGAATTCGCAATAACGTGATTTACGAAAAGGCTCGCCGCCCTCCACAGGAATCTAGGCAACCTCGCGGCAGGAAGCATCACGTCCTGCTGGCTGGCGATGAAGACCGGAACTCCAGCGAGCCGGGACGCGAAGACGCCCAGAATCTCCGGCCTGTAGAAGAAACTCTGAACGAGCTCTATCCTCTCCCTTCTCATGAGCCGCACGAGCCTGAAGAAGACCGAGAGAGTAGAAAGCACGGCTCCGACTCGCCACTCGAGCGTTATCACAGGTATCCCCCGCGCCTCCACCTGCTCCGCGAGAGTGCCGCTCTCGATGAGACAGCACACGACGGGACGGAATCTCCGCGAGTCAAGGCGCCTCAGGAGCCGTTCGAGGAAAGCCTCCGAGCCCCCGATGTTGAGCGACTCTATGAGAAAGAGGACGTTGAACGGAGCTTCTTTCACGCGATCTGTCCCCGTTGAGAGTCCGGTCCCGGCGTCATGTGGGCCGGGACTCGCGGGCCTCAGAGCGGGCCGCCTGCAGGAGAAAGACGGACGCGGCCGGCATGTACCAGAAGCTCTGGTTGAACTGGATGCTCGTGAAAAGCCCGCAGACAAGATACGCCACGTACGCCATTCTGTGCGCGCGAATGAGATGGAAGAGCTGCGAACTCCTGGAGGTCAGCTTCTCGGCGGCACCCATAGCTGAGAACGAAGTCGCTATCAGAAAGAGCATTGCCGAAAGACCGAGCAGTCCGCACTCCGCCGTCACGTGAAGGAACATGTTGTGGGCGACGAGAGGGAATATGATGTCGCCGTACTGAGTGGATTTCGCCAGGTACATGCCCAGACCCGCCCCAGTGACGGGGTTTTCCGCAATCATCGATGCCCCGGCCCTCATCGCACCGGCACGAACCGCGGCGGAGTAGTCGGTGCCCAGAACCCCCGAGGCCGCGAATCGGAGCCAGAACCCTTTAGGGATGACGAGGGGAAACGCGACAAGGAACACCACGAGCACCACCCTTGTCCAGGTCCTTCGTCTCTCGCTCACCGCAATCATCGCAAAAACCAGGAGCATTGCCAGGAGGCCCGTCCTCGCAAGCGTGGTGAAATTCGCGGCCACGAGCACCATCGTGGCGGCGGCGAAGAGGAGTCTCGTGCTTCGCCGCTTCGTCACGGCGATCATGTAGACCGAAATGGGCAGTACGGTGACCATCACGATCGCGAGCTCGTTCGGGTTGCCGGCAAGACCCGCCGCCCGGAAGACGGCTCCGAAAATGGACATCATGGTCTCGCGCGAGAAGACCCACAGTGCCACCACCCCGCTGAGTGCGGCCCCGAGCACCAAAGCGGCGCTGACCGTGACCACGGCCTTCCTGTCTCTCACGGTGTTTACAAGCAGAACGTAGAAAGCCAGCCACTTTGCAACGAGCAGGAGTTCTCGCCCACCGGCCTCCGGGCTCGTAGAGAAGAGCATCGAGACGAGCAGCGCGGCGAGGTAAACACCCAGCGCGAGATCAACCTTCGTGGCCGAAATCGTGAAGTCCGACGAAAGAAGACTCCTCGCTATCCAGGCCACGAAACCGAGCATCAGAACGACGGAGAAGGCGCCTGGCAGAAAGGCGGACGAAACATCACCGTAGGCAAGAAACGCAAGCACGCCCGTTGATACGAGGGGATGGAGAACGAGAAGGGCGACGAACAAGGTGCCCGCGACGGCCAGCACCGGTATGAGCACCGCCCTCACCTTGAAGCAAGCCAGCAGAAGCGCCGTCGTGAGAAGCACGAGAACCGAGAGTCCTCGCTCGTGCTCAAGGCCCTTCGAGCGACCGCGAGCCAGCGCGTCTTTCATCACAACATTGACTCCTGAATGGTTGCCGCGGGAATGATTCCCCGCCAGCCGCCCGGGAACGTTTACCCCCGATTACCTCCGAGCCCGTCGCTACTACTTGCCCGAGAGCCTGTTTCTCACAATCCCCAATGCAGCTCTGATCTCGCTCGCGCTGACGGACAACCGGGCCCACGCGGCCAGGAGGCAGAAGCCACCCACCGTAACCCCTGGGTGTCCTGCGGGGGCCAACCCGCACACAATAATCAGCCCCGCGCTCGTGACGAGCAGTCTTCCCAAGCTGGGTCCGAACGAGAATCCGATGCGCCTCCTCGAGTACCAGTAAATCAGTACGAAGTGTATCAGATAGGCCACGCAATGGGCAATCGGAGCCGCGAGCAAAGCCGCCGCTCCGTAGGCCGGCAGTCTTGCGAGCAGCAAGAGGAACGAGGAGAGGAGCGTCGCGTTCATGAGAACGTCGAATCCCACCCACACCCGCAGCCGTCCCTGAGGCAGAAGCCAGATTCCCAGCATCCAGGCCCCCGCTCTGAAGAAATCCGCCAGAAACTGAACCGGGAGGAGACTCTCCGCGGCCATGAACTCCCTGGCAAAGAGCAGAGGTATGAGCCACCGCCGAAGCAGAAGAAACGAGCACGCGCAGCCCGTGACTAGTAAGATAGAGAGCCTCACCGCCGCCCTCACTTCACCAATGACGGACTCCCGGTCCTTGAGCTCGCTGAGCCTCGGATAGCTGTAGGCAGCCACGGAGTTGAGGATCAGCATCAAATACTGGATCGAGAGCCCCACGGCCACCTGGTACAGGCCGTTCGCGTCGGCCCCCAACCTGCCGATTATGACGCTCCGCACCGTAAGCAGGTTGAGCCAGTACAGCGCACCGACGACGAGGCTGCTCACTCCGTACGCGAGCAGCTCCCTGACAAGCCTCCGGTCGAACCCCCCTGCCGCGACGGCCGAGAGAGGCGCGAGGACTCTCCTCGAAATGACACGGACGGCGACGTAGCCTAAGACTGCCGCAAGAGCCAGGTGCACGACCGCGCCGTTCCACCTGAAGAAGTAGACGAGCGGGACTACGGCAAGAAGACCAAGGGCGGGGCCGACTGCGGTGGCCCACGCATACTCTTTCATCCGCTTGAGTCCCTGGATGATCGAGAGGTGGAAGGTGAACTGCACCACGAAGGGCACGGACAGCGCCGTCACAATTACAGACCAGCCGAGCCCCGGCCTGCCGCCGAAAAGCCGGCGCGCCAGGACGTCGGAGAGAGCGCACACAACGATCACGACGAGAACACTGGCTGCCCACGTGAACGCCGTCCCCGTCCTCTTCAGTCTTGCGAGCGCGGCGTGATCGCCCACCGAGGCGAACTCGGCCACGTACTTCGCCATCCCGACTCCCACGCCGAGCGAGGCCAGCGAGACAAGCACGTTGCCGAAAACGCCGAGCTGGGCGAGGAGACCAACGCCCGCGGTGCCGAGGAAGACCGCGAGGAGCTTTGTCCTGAGCAGGGCGGTGAACGCTCCGAAAAGAGAGGACGTACCCACGAGTGCGGTCGCAGTGACGAGTTTCTTCATCTTGGTTCGCGCCTCGCAAGCGCCATCGCCGCTAAGGCCACGCCTTCTTCTTGACGCTCCTCAGAGCAAGGACGGCACGCCGCCCCAAAAGCGCCATTGCCAAAAAGGTGAGGGCGTCCCATCTCGGGGGGAAATTCCGCAGCGCCTCGGAGAACACTCTTCTCGCCTCGGCCGTCCTGCCCGCGAAGAGATAGTTCCGGCCTAGCATGGACAGCACGCGCGCCCTGCCCCTCTTGAGCTGTCCCCGGTGCCTCACGCATTCCGCAGGAAACCTTGTCTCCACATCGCGGAGTACCTTCACCGCGTCCTCGAAGAGAGACGTTCTGTCGGTGGTGATACCTCCGGGGAGAACCCTCACTCTGCAGAGAGGCTCCTTCACGCAGCCGACTCTTCCTCTCGCCGCAAGCTTCATCCAGAGGTGCCAGTCCTCTCCGATGGTGAGCCACTCTTCAAAGGCGCCGGCGGCTCTCACGTCACCGGACCGGGCCACGACGGTGGGCAGCGGGATGAAGTTTCCGCCGAGGAGACTCCCAAAGACGCGGCCTTCTCTCAGACGTTCTCTCTGAGCGTGTCTCCAGAGAAGTCGTCCGTCCCGGTCGAGAAAGAGGGCGTCGCAGTATGCCATCACATAACTGCTATCACTTTCGAGGAGCTCGATCTGCCTCTCCAGCTTGAGCGGCTCCCACAGGTCATCGGAATCAAGGAACGCAAGATACTCACCGGAGGCAGACCGGACGGCGGCGTTCCTTGCGATCGACGGCTTTCCGCTGTGGACGAGGCTCAGGTGTCTCGCCCTGCGGCCGTGCTTGGCCACCCGCTCGGCCGTGTCGTCGGACGAGCCGTCGTCCGCCACAACGATCTCGTAGTCCTGGTAGGATTGACGAAGCACGCTCGCCAGCGCTTCTTCCAGCAACGCCGCTCTGTTGTAGGTGGCAATGACGACGCTAACTCGAGGCATCCGGTAAACAAAACTCCCGAGGAAATCGAGCCGGCGGTCTGAGCGCGGAAGGCTGAACAGGCTTCCTCAACGGGACCAAGGAGAAGCCTCGAGGAGATTCCATTTCCGGCACGACTCAACGCTTTCTCCCGAAGACCCTGCCTATCCCGCGCCAGCCGGAAACAAGGTCCTCGCGCAACTGAGAGGTGTCCTCACGCACCTTCTGCCACTCGTCCGGCCTTTCTTGCCTGAGCCGCTCCAGGTGGTCCGAAAGAGAGGCATAGAGCATGCTGAACACCACACTGAACCCGGCCGCCAGTGCAAGCAAGATGAGTCGTCTCGGCCTGCTCTTCTTCTCCGGAGGCTGGGCCACGTCGAGAACTTGTATCGTGGGCGTGTCCTTCGCCTCCTGGATCTTCGCGTGCTCGTACTGCTCCGTGAGCAGGCCAAAGAGGGTTTCCTGGATCTTCACCTCCCTCAGAAGCCTGCCGTATTCGAGGGCGAGTCTGGGAACGTCGACAAAAGGAACTGTGAGCGAGGCGTAGTCCTCTGAGCCGCCCGTCCCGACGCTGAAGGAGCCGATCTCTCTCTTCATCTCGGAGACTTCCACCTGCTTCCTGGCTATCTGCGGATGCCCCGGAGTGAGCGTGCGCTGGAGGATGCCCAGCTCAATCTGGGCCGCGGCCAGCTTCCCCTCGAGCTCGGCGGCA
>JAZDPI010000127.1:0-20901 GCA_043797775.1 Candidatus Eiseniibacteriota bacterium | reverse complement strand
TCCCCTGAGCCACCATCATACCCCCAACCAGGACTGCCACCCTGTCGCTGTAGAGACACGCATTCTCGACGTCGTGGCTCATTACTACGACGGAAGTCCCGGCGTCTCTCAGCTTCGCCAGCGCGGAGAACAGCTGAGCCGCGGCCTCCCAGTCGAGGGAAATTGACGGCTCGTCCAGAACGACCACGTCGGGGCGGCACGACAGAGCCGAGGCGATGGCCACCTTCCGTTTCTCTCCCTCACTCAACGTGTCCGTGGACCGCCGCATGAACTCGCGGGGCTCCAGGCCGGCTCGGAGCAGAGAGGAGCTGACCGCCCGTTCGAGCTTCGGGCCGACAACACCCGCTCGGCGCGGTCCAAAGGCCACCTCTCCGAAGACGTCGTCGTGAAAGAATTGCGACTCGGGCAACTGAAACACCATCGAGACGCGCAGGGGGCCCGCCTTGCATTCCCGTCTCACCGTCCCGGAATCCGGCTGCAGCAGACCGGCCATGATGAGTCCGAGTGTGGTCTTGCCCGATCCCGTCCTTCCCACTACAGACAGAAACTCCCCTGCCGACACTTCGAGAGAGAGGGACTCGAACAGCGCAGTCTCGGTGGGAAGCCCCCTGTCGTAGCTGAATCCTATGTCTTCCAGTCCCAGTCGCACGGTCAATTCCCCAGTCTCCAGGCACGGTCGAGCCCCGCCGGCCTCTCCAGCGCCTTCCGGCTTATGCGCAGTGAGTCGAGGACGTCCCCGCGGTCTTTGAGCTCCTCGCTCGGGCCGTCGAAACACAAGGTCCCCTGTTCCAGTGCAACGACTCTCGGCAGCGAGACCGCCTCTTGCAGGAACTGTGTCACCCATATCAACGCGGTACCCAGCTCGCGCGACATGCGCATGAGCTCCCGCGAAACGTCGAGTCTCTCAAACGGATCCAGGTACGACGTCGGCTCGTCCAGCACCAGATAGGCCGGTCTCATCGCGACCAGCGACGCGATCAGCACCTTCTGCATCTGCCCTCCCGACAGGGCGCCCGGCGGATGGCGCCTCACCGCCCTGAGGCCGAAGAAATCCAACAGCTCGTCCACGATCGCCTTCGTTTCGACGGGGGAAAACCCCAGATTCTCCGGCCCCGCGGCTATCTCTCTCTCCACGGTGACCGACACGAACTGACTCTCAGGATTCTGCTGGAGCAGGACCACGCGTCTTCTTATCTGTGACATGGACCGCGCGTCTTCCGCCGGAGACCGGACGGCTCCCCCGGGAGACGGCGTGGAAACACCGTCCACAGTGATCGTGCCCCTGTCGGGCTCAAGGACGCCTGAGACAAGTCCGCAGAGCGTGCTCTTCCCACTCGCGTTTCGGCCGATTACGGAGAGCGTCTCGCCTTCAACTACGGTGAGATCGACGCCGCGCAGTGCGGGGGACGGCCTGCCGGGGTATGTGAACCAGACTGAGGAAAGTTCGATCATCCGCAAACCACGCTTGCAGGAATCCCTATGGGGCTTCGGAACGGTTCGCCCGGAGTCTGTCATGCCACGCCGTCTTGGCGGCTTGAAGGACGGTGAGCAGCGACACGCCGTGCTTTCCGGCGGCGAGCTTACAGTCTTCGTACTCCGGCGAAGCCTTCTCCGGGAACGCCAGGGGAACTTTCATGCGAATCGGGCCGTACGCCGTCGGGACTTCCTGGGTCTCGCGCGCCAGTTCCATCCGCCTCTGAACGGAGATTCTCAGGCCGAGAGTCGAAGTCTGTCTTAGTATCTCTTCACCCAGACTCCTCGAAGCGCCCGGTTCGCAGAGCACCGTGAGCAGGACTCCGGGCCTTCCCTTCTTCATCTGAACGGGCGCGAAAAAGACCTCCAGCGCTCCCATCTCGAACAGCCGCTCCTGAAGATACCCGTATATTTGAGGATTCATGTCGTCGATGTTGGTCTCGAGGACCTCGACCAATCCTTCTTCACGTCCGGAGGATTCCTCGCTCCCGACAAGGACCCTGGCGATGTTGGGCAGGCCAGCCAGTTCTCTCGAGCCTGCTCCGTGGCCCACGGATTCGATCTTGAAAGGAACGGGGGTCGTTACCTGCTCTCCCAAACAGCTCACCAGCGCGGCCCCGGTCGGCGTAACGAGCTCGGCTTCCAGGTTGAGTAGCCTAATATTGTGATCTCTGAGGAGGAACGAAGTCGCCGGTGCGGGAAGCGGTATCAATCCGTGATCTGTAGCCACGCTTCCCCTTCCCAGAGAAAGCGTCGAGACGTAGAGCCTTTCGACACCGGCAAGATGCAGGCACGACACGGCTCCGACTACGTCTATGATGGAGTCGAGCGCGCCGACCTCGTGAAAGTGAACTTCCTCGGTCGTGACGCCGTGTGCTCTTGCTTCGGCCTCCGCCAGCGCGAGAAAGACAACGCGGGTCTTCTTCTTGACCACGGAAGGCAGGCCGCTCGTCTCGACGATTCGTAGAACGTCGGAGAGGTGCCTCTCTTTTGCCGAGTCCGCGCACTCCACGGTGAATCGTGTCGCCGCGAAGGATCCGCGCTTCGTCCTGTCCGCGGAAACTCGCCAGCCCTTGACCGGCAGGCATTCGAGAAGGGTCTTCAGGCCGTCGAGGCTCACCCCGGAATCCAGAAACGCGGCCACGAACATGTCGCCGCTTATCCCGGAGAAACAGTCAAGGTACGCTATTCTCATCGTTTGCCGGACCGTGGTTTCGGCCGCCTCCCACGGGCGACGAGAGCCGCCGCGTAGCCGGCGCCGAATCCGTTGTCGATGTTGACGACCGTCACCCCGGAGGCACAACTGTTGAGCATTCCGAGCAGGGCCGCTATGCCTCCGAAGCTCGCACCGTAGCCGACGCTCGTGGGGACCGCAATGACCGGCCTGTCGGTCATGCCGGCAACCACGCTCGGCAGGGCACCCTCCATGCCTGCGACGACGACGATGACGTCGGCCTCCCAGAGTCTGCTTCTGTGTGAGATTATCCTGTGGATGCCGGCGACTCCAACGTCGAGCAGCCGCTCGACGTTCGACCCCATGACTTCAGCCACCACTGCCGCTTCCTCAGCGACCGGTGCGTCAGACGTCCCGGCGGAAACTACGAGCACGAGGCCGGACTTCTTCCGCCCGGAGCCGCCGGGTATGAACACCGTTCGGGCGAGCTCGTTGTGAATCGCGGAGTCGAACTTCTTGACGAGCCTCCGCGCTATCTCCGCGTCGACACGCGTGGCCAGGACGGGGTCGTCGTGCTCGAGCATCTTCTCCACGATTTTCAGAATCTGGCCTTCGGTCTTACCGGCGCAGAAGATGACCTCCGGAAAACCGCACCTGAGGTCCCTGTGGTGATCCACCGTCGCTCCGTCGATCGATTCGAAAGGCAAGTGTCTGAGCTCAACCAGGGCTTCGTCCACGCTCAGCTTTCCGCTTCGAACTCTCGTGATTATTGCGCGAAGTCTGTCAGACTGCACGGTCCACACTCCACGTCAGAAATAGAGGCCCCGAACTGAACAAGCAGACGTCTCATGTCGTCCCAGGACCGGGCACGGTTGACCTCCTGCTTGAACTTCTTGCTCCCCGGAAGCCCTTTTGCATACCATCCAATGTGCTTGCGCATCTCCACCGCCGCAACGTCCTCTCCCGTGTCGCCCCGCCCCGAACTCGCGCGCGCGAGCTCGAGATGCCGCAGCGCGACCCGCAGCAGCTCTCTCACTGAGGGAGGCGGCAGGGGCTCGCCGGTAGCCAGGAGGTGTCTTGCCCTCGAGAATATCCAGGGGTTTCCGAGAGCACCCCGACCTATCATCACAGCGTCACAATCGGTCTCCTTGAGCATCCTTTCGACGTCGCCGGGATCCGTCACGTCGCCGTTGCCGATGACCGGAATGCTCACGGATTCCTTCGTCCTGGCGATTATCTCCCAGTCGGCCTTTCCCTTGAACTTGTCTGCCCGCGAGCGCGCGTGAACAGTGACGGCCTTGACACCGCAGTCCTCCAACATCCCGGCAACCTTGTCGGCGTTTATGCTCCTGGCGTCCCAGCCGCTGCGTATCTTCGCGGTGACGGGGATGTCGACCGCCGAAACGACGGACGCGGCAATCTTCCTCAGAAGGACGAGATTGTTGAGCAGGGCGCAGCCGGCCTGCCTCCCGACCACCTTCCTTGCCGGGCAGCCGAAGTTGAGGTCTATCAAATCGGGCGAGAACGCCGCGGCTTTCTCTGCGGCCCTGGCCATCACGTCGGGGTCCGAGCCGAAGAGCTGAATTCCGATTTTCCTTTCGGCTTCGGAGAAAGAGAGGAGCTCCAGAGTCCGCTCGTTTCCCCTCACGAGGCCGTCGGCACTCACCATCTCCGTGTATACCAGGGACGCCCCCTGTTCCTTGCAGACAAGCCTGAAGCTGCTGTCGGCAATCCCGGCCAGCGGCGCAAGCACGAGCGGAGACTCAATCGCGACAGTGCCTATTGTGAAGGACGCGTTGGGTGACAAGCCTGACTCCGGCGAGGGCTCGATCGCTTCGAGCCGAGCGCAATTCTCTTCTCGAGAGCGTCGATGACGTCCGAGAAATCCGTGATCTCCACACAGGGCACATCGAGCAAATTACAGAGCCGGACGAGGCCCGTCTTGGCAAGAACCAGGTCGGCCTCACCAAGCGCACATCTATCCGAATAGCCGTCGCCCACGAAAATCACTTCCTCGTACTCTTCCCTGTGGCGTCGAACGTGATAGCCTTTGCAGTTTCCGCATTTCCCGCAACCGTGTTCGAAGTACGGAAACTCGGGCCTTATCCCGCCTTCCACGAAGACGAGGTGATTAGCATGGACCGGCAGGCGCGAGAGACCGTGCCTGCCGAGAAAGAGCTCGATGTAGAAGTCCAGGCCGTCGCTCACCACGACCAAGGGCGCGCCGTGCCCCTCGCACCAGCGTGCGAACTCGGAGAAGTGGTCGTCTATCTGAAACTGCCGTGTCAGCGCCTCTATCTGCTCGCGATTCACTTTCGCGAGCCGGCACTCCTGAATGAGGCAGTCTCTGGAGCCTATCCGACCGCGTTCCCAGGCCTCTATGAGCCCTTCCCATTCGTCGCCGCCGGCGTACGTCTTGAAGAGAGTGCTTCCGATGTCGCCTTTGGCCACGGTGCCGTCGAAGTCACAAAGTACTGCGAATCTCTTTAGCTTTTCCATTACGCCTGCGTATCGTTGCAGCTGCCGTGCCGGGTCCCGCGGCAGGGCCGCGAACCGGGCGGGACAAAGATCCATCACGAGGCGAGTATGTCACTCCATCGGGAACTCGGCCTGCGAGACTGACTCGGAGGAATCTCTGACTGAGGCTTCGGCTTGGGCTACCTTGAAGAGCTCCCCGCGAGATCGGGCCTTGCGAAGGATTCCGAACGCCTTCTCTACCTGCGGATCCCCTTTCACGTGTACCTTGAACGCCGCCTCGTCGCCTGCCAGCTCGCGCATGATCTCACGCTCGACGGCTCTCTCGATGTAGGCGCTGTCGTCCTGAAAATCCTTCTCGTTGAAGTCGAATTTCTCGTCTTTCAGGTACTTCTTGAAATCCCCCACTACAGAAGGAGTGACTTTGAACCTTTCGGCTTGAAGGCCCCTGCGCTTCTCCGTGTATTCGCCGGCAAACTTGTAGAACAGGAGATTCCTCTCCAACCGCTCCGCTATTGAGGAAAGCCGCACGTAGTGCACTACGACGTCGGGCGTAACGCCGCCTCCACCGTACACCACCCTGCCCTGCGCCGTCTTGAACTCCGGCCTGGGTTCCTCGTCTGTCTTGCCGATCTTTATGTCACCCGCACTCCTGACCTGCCTTCGATCCTCCTCGGCGTGGATGCATCGCCCGCTGGGAGTGTGGTACTTCGCGGTAGTGAGCTTGAGACCGGCTCCGTTTCTCATGGGAAACACGCTCTGCACCGACCCCTTGCCGAACGAACGTTCGCCGACAAGCACGCCCAGGTCCAGGTCCTGGACGGCCCCCGCCACGATCTCAGACGCACTCGCACTTCCACCGTCCACGAGCACAACGAGAGGATAGGCGTCGTGCACCTTTCCGGCCTGAGAGAAGTACTGAGCATTCTGAACGGACACTCTCCCCCTCGTGGAGACTATGAGTCCCCCCCTGGGAACGAAGCTCTCTGAGACTGCCACCGCCTCCGAAAGAAGTCCACCGGGATTCCGCCTGAGGTCGACCACCAGGCCGTGTATTCCTTGTGATTCGAGCTCACCGAGAGCTCTTTCCAGGTCCGCAGGAGTGGTCTCCGAGAAGCGGGAAATCCTTACGTAACCGATGCTGTCCGAAGTGGCGAAGCTGTAAGGAATGCTCTTGACTTCGATCTTCTCGCGCGTCAGCGCGAAATCCAGCGGCTCGCTCACGCCTTCGCGGAGGACCTTCAGCACGACCTGGGTGCCTTCCGGTCCCCTCATCTTGGAGACCGCCTCGTCCAGCGTCATGCCGTCCGTGGACTCTCCGTCTATCTCGACCACGCGGTCGAAACTTCGCATGCCCATCCTGTCTGCCGGGGTGCCTTCCATCGGCGCAACCACAGTCAGGTAGCCGTCTCTCACGCCTATGACGATGCCAAGTCCGCCGTAGCTTCCGTGCGTGTCGATCTTGAGGCTGGTGTAATCGGCCCGCGTGAGATACTGCGAGTGAGGATCCAGCGAATACAACATTCCCCTGATGGCGTCCTCTATCAGGGCGTCCACGTCGACTTCTTCCACGTAATTGTCCCTTGTCTTGGCAACGACGTCCATGAAGTCGCTGAAAAGCCGGTACGTGTTTTCGCCCTTGGCCTGGACTCTCCCGGCGAACCACCCCGCCAGCACAAGCACGGCAACGAGGGCAATGACAAACGTGTACCTCTTGGTCCTAGCCATCTGAACTCCTCACTTTCTGCTTCCCAGTATTGTGTTGACCCTTGTCAGTATGTCCGCCGCCAGCCGGCTTTCAGGCAGTGAGCCGTCAAAGATCTCTACTCTGTTCGACGACTCCCGGGCCAACTCCAAGTAGGCTTCTCTCACTTTTGCGTGGAACTCCGGTTTCTCCTGCTCTATTCTGTCGCGCTCCGCGATTCCTCCAGCCCCGTGGACCTTCCTCTTCAGCCCCGTCTCAACCGGCAAATCGATAAGAACGGTGTAATCGGGCACCACCCCGAACGTCGCCCACCGGTTGAGAAGAAGAACTTGCGAGACGCCGATTCCCCTTGCAGCGCCTTGATAGGCGACGCCGGCGTCCGCGTATCTATCACACACGACTATAGCACCTTCCTTGAGGGCCGGGCCAATCAATTCCTTGACGTGCTGGGCCCTGGAAGCCAGGTACAGGAAGAGCTCGGCGAGAGGCTCCATTCCTTTGAGCCTTCTGTCCAGGAGAATCTCTCTGATTCTCTCGCCTACTTCCGTACCGCCCGGTTCCCGAGAAAAGACGACGCGGCGGCCCTCCTTCTCGAGGTTCTCCTTGAGAAGCGCGGCCTGGGTCGTTTTTCCGCAGCCTTCGACCCCTTCAAATGTTACAAACAAACCGGCCACGAAGTTCCTTTGGAGCCAGGCACGCCTGGCCAGGAAGCCGAGCCGCCGGC
Source organism: Candidatus Eiseniibacteriota bacterium (assembly GCA_043797775.1). Classification (GTDB taxonomy): domain Bacteria; phylum Eisenbacteria; class RBG-16-71-46; order JAFGJU01; family JAFGJU01; genus JAZDPI01. The sequence continues at coordinate 13,350 of JAZDPI010000127.1, read as the reverse complement.
TCTAACGCCCGCTCTTCCTTCCGGCCCTGCGCTTGCGTTCCGCGCTCTTCTTCTTGCCGTACTTCCGTATGAAGTCCTCGACAAGCTCTCTGGCTTCCTCGTCGGTGTACTGAACAGGCGGTGACTTCTTGAAGTACGCGGAAGGCCCGATGAGTGCGCCGGAAAGCCCCGCGTTCATGGCAAGCTTGCAGCAGCGCACCGCATCCATGATCACGCCTGCGGAGTTGGGGGAATCCCAGACCTCCAGCTTGAGCTCTACGTTGAGGGGAACGTCCCCAAACGTTCTCCCCTCCAGGCGAATGAAGGCCCATTTCCTGTCGTCGAGCCATTCAACGTAGTCGCTCGGCCCGATGTGCACATTTCTCGAACCCAGATCGTAGTCGAGCATCGAGGTAACGGCGCACGTTTTTGATATCTTCTTTGACTCGAGGCGCGAGCGTTCGAGCATGTTGAGGAAATCCGTGTTCCCCCCCACGTTGAGCTGAAGCGTTCTCTCGAGCTTGACGCCGCGCTCCCTGAAAAGCCTGGTCAGGATTCTGTGCACTATGGTGGCCCCCACCTGAGACTTGATGTCGTCGCCGACGACGGGCAGCCCTTTCTTCTCAAACCGCTTCTGCCAGTACCGCTCTCGCGCAATAAAGACGGGAATCGCGTTGACGAAGCCGCAGCCCGCCTCGAGTATCTGCTCGACGTACCACTTCGTCGCCTCTTCGCTGCCCACGGGGAGGTAGTTGACCACAACGTCCGTGCCCGTGTCCCTGAGAAGCGACACTATGTCCACGGTGGAACCCGGGGCCTTCTGAATGATCTTGGAGAGGTAGAGCCCCAGCCCGTCGTGCGTCATGCCGCGCTTGACGGCTACGCCCAGCTTGGGTACATCACAAAATTTGTATGTATTGTTGGGCCAGGTGAAGATGGCCTCGCTGAGATCCTTGCCGACCTTGTTCCTGTCGATGTCTATGGCCGCACTGAATTCGACGTCTCGTATGTGGTAACCGCCCAGGTTAACGTGCATCAAGCCGGGGACGAATTGGTCTTCCTTGGCATTCCTGTAGTAGTGTACCCCCTGAACGAAGGAGGAAGCGCAGTTGCCTACACCTATGATGGCCACTCTCACCTTGGACATTTAAGCCTCCGTTATTTCTCTCCGAGCCCGCCCCGGCCGTGTCCCGAGGTCCTGGGTGACGCTCAGGTCCCGCCGTGCGGCGACACTCCGCGGTCTTATCCTCTCAGGATTCGTATCGCGTAACGCACCCTCTGCAGGGCAGTGAAATGCGAGAGAATCGCGATGAGCCAGAGTGCGACGAGGAGTCCCGTCGCCCCAAGCAACGCACCGGCGCCGAGCAGGATAACACGATCGGGTCTCTCGAGTACACCTGCGCGGCACTCCCTACCCAACCCCTCGAGTCGCGCCCTCATGTAGCTGACGAAGAACGCGCCGCTCATGGCGCCGAACGTCAGCAGAACAGAGGACAGCGCACCGTCGTAAAGGTAATTGACAAGAAGCCCAAAAAATACAACACCTTCGCAATACCTGTCAATCGCCGAGTCGAGGAAGGCTCCCGCGCGCGTTTCCCCACCGGAGAGCCTGGCAACCGTGCCGTCCGCGCTGTCCAGTATGCCCGAGACGAAGACGGCGAGCGCGGCAAGGCGCGGGTGTCCCAGGGCAAAAAGGACTCCGGCGACGACGGCGGCGGAGAAACCGAGAATGGTGAGGGCGAGGGCGCTCAGGCCCAGCCTCATGAGGCCTCTGGCGAGAGGAACCATCAAGAGCTTTGCCCGCTTCCCTATGAAGAGAGTCATGACTCCTGGGGTCCCTCCCGGTTGCCTTCAACGACGAGAACGACCTCACCTCTGAGCTTCTTGCCCGAGAAGCGCTCCGAAGCTTCCGACAGTCTCAGGCGCAGGACCTCCTCGAAGACCTTGGTCAGTTCCCGGCAGATCGCGACTCTCCTGTCGCCGAAGGCCTCCAGCATCTCGCCTAGTGTCGCCGAGGCGCGGTTCGGTGATTCGAAGACGACGATGGTCCTCTCCTCGGACGCCAGGGACCGGAGCTTCTTCAGTCTCTTTCCCCCCTTCTTCGGGAGATAACCTTCGAACGCGAACCGATCAGTGGGAAGCCCCGAGATCTGGAGGGCCGAGATGATGGAGGACGGTCCTGGGATTGAAACGACCTCTATGCCTTCGGACACGGAGAGATTCACTACGAGGTAGCCCGGATCCGAGATGCAGGGACTTCCTGCGTCCGATACCAGGGCACAGTCCTCACCGGCGAGCATTCTCCCCACAATGGCGGGGCCCGCCCGTCGCTTGTTGAAATCGTGATAGCTGACGAGGGGCCGGCTTATTCCGTATCGAGTCAGAAGGGTGCGAGTTCTCCTCGTGTCCTCTGCCGCGATGAAACTGACGTTCCGCAGAACGCTGAGAGCCCTGACGGTTACGTCTTCCAGATTCCCGATCGGTGTCGCCACAAGATAAAGTTTCCCCTTGGCTTTTTCCATAGAAGGCCCCTTCAGGCCGTGAGAGTAGAACAGAGAGCGAGTCGTGTCAAGGAATGAGGCCCCTTGATGAGGCTCCTTGCAAGAGAGTCTTGAGGTTGTCGCACCAGGTCTACACCGGCAGCTCGATTGTCGCTCTCGGCGTGGCTGCTCACGAAGCAGGCGGGAGAGAAGTGCTGAATGCCGCGGCGCTGACTTACGTTGCCGCGACGGCGGTGGCGGCCCTTCAGTTGATCCGGCTCTTGATATTCAGGGGAGGCAGAGACTAGGGGGTTCTCAAGGTCCGCCGGCGGCAGGGCCGGCAGTGGAGAGTCGGTCTTTGCGGGACAGGAACTCTGATTAACTCGGTGCGTGCCTGCGGGCTAGCAGGGGGGACGGGCGAGGAGCCCGCCCCGCAATCCAGCGGCAGACACAATGGCGCACGGCTCGCCCGAATCAGGCTAACCCTGCGCAACCATGTCCTTGAGCTCTTTGGAAACCTTGAAGACGGGAACCTTTCTTGGAGGAACAGGCACTGAGTCTCCCGTCCTGGGGTTCCGGGCGATACGAGCCTTTCTGGCCTTCACCTTGAACGTCCCAAAGCCGCGAATCTCAATGTGTTTGCCCGCTGCGAGAGCTCTCGACACGGCGTTCAAGAACTCATCAACAGTGTCAGCCACGTCCTTCTTCGTAAGACCTGTTCTCTCAGCGATTTCATCAACAAGCTCAGCTTTCGTCATCTCAGAACCTCCTTGTGCTGAGGCAGGCTTGCCCGTCAAGAGGAAACAACCTCTCGCGCCTTCTACCAATGCTTCACGGTCGTCGTTCCTGCCTGAACGCCAAGCGACGGCAAATTATCTGGCTGGCAACTTGTTGTCAAGCTTTTTTTTGCGGGCATCCCCGCTTTCGCCGGCTCACTCGGACAACCGTGCGAGCGCAGCCCGGCGGCGCGCCGGCTTTACCGCCGGACAGAACGGCGCAACAGACACCGAAGTGTACGATTCTGCAAGCTCGGTGGTGCATCTCGCCACTTGACGTGGCCGCGTACCGAGCGCGCGGAAGGTCCTTCATTCACCGGCACATAATCTCATTGTGTGTCAAGGCATTACAGTGTCTCATAAACTCGCGGTCCGTTTCGTCTTTGGCACGCCGCTTGCCAATGCTCTCTAAGCGGAGAGCGTCGCGGACGGCTCTCCGGACAGAGGTAGTTGGGAAGAGGGGGGTTGACTACAGCGCAGCGGATGACAAAGTGCCATCGTCCACACCCCAGGAACTCACTCCAGTCGTTGAGCCAGCCCCTCTTCCCGCAACAAGAGAAGCGCCCCGGGACACCGGGGCTTTTCTTTCGCTTGACAAGCGCACGACCGTGAAATAACATGCGGCCTGAGCTGAGGTTACGGAAATCCGACGGCTTCTCCCGTGTGATCACCGACTTCCCGGTGTCCAGGCAAGTCTGCCTGGGCGTTCGACAAGGGGGTTCACGTGAAGCGTGCGTTCCTGATCTTCTGCTTTCTTCAAGTCGTGTGTTTGGCCGCCTGTGAGGCAGGGAGTATCACCGGCGCTCCGAGTTGGTACTTCACCGTACCCAAAGCCGCCACCATCGAGCGTACGAGCTTCGTGATAGGACTTCCCTACATCGATTATTCGCCCGCCGAAAGACTGGAAGTCGGACTGCACGGCATCAAATATGTGTTCAGCAATTCGAGCTCCTATCCGGTTGCGGTGGGAGTGGACCCCATTCTGTCGTTCGCATATGCCTACGCAGTCTGGGGCCTTCCAGTGCGTGACGGCAGCGACCTCACGGTCGGCGTGAAGCTGTTTCCCCTCTTTCTTCTCCTCGGATACGAGACCCAGGTGGACGAGAGGGTCAGTTTCGTCATAGAGGCGAACGACGGAGCGATGGCGGGATTCAGAGTGAAAATCGACCCCAACTGGCACGTCGAGCTGGGAGCCGGAGTCACGACGTACGGCAGGTGGCGCGCCGACCCCTTCCAACACAGGGGCATCAGCGACTACCACATGGACGACATAGACTTCGAGCCCTCGATCTGGGTCGGTTTCGCCTATTCCGATTTCGTGGGTAAGTACACTGAGTGAGTGAGATGGGCCGGTATGCCGGGTTAGACGGCACGTTCAGTGAGGCGCAGTAGGCAAGGTCGGCCGCCCCGTGACGCGGGTCTCACTTGCTTATCATGACGTCCAGCGCCCTCGCGATGTTGAAAAGATCGTATTCCATCATGACGAGCTTGCACCGCTTCTCGGCTTCGTGGTAGCAAGCACACATGGCTCGCAGCCTCTCGCCTTCGGGCTTCTCCACCTCCACCCATCCTTCTTCGCACAGCCCTCTGTAGAACGGGCACCAGAGGGTTTTCGTCTTGGACATTGACTCACCTCCCGCAATATCACCGGGAAACGCCTCAATCGAGGAACACGGCCGCCGCCACGACCGTCGCCCAGTTCTTTGTGATGATGGCCGATTGAGACACGTGTGTCGTCTTCACTATCAAGTCGCTGATTCGGAACTCTTCCTTTTTCTCGTCCCAGTTCTTGTTTTCGTCGAACTCAATGCCGAGCGTCGTGGCAAGCATTGACGCGGCAAGGTCCTCTGCGTATTCGCCTGCCGCCTCGTCGGTCTGACCGAAGGCGTGATGCTCGCTGAGGTAACCGTAGGTCGTCTTGTCCGCAGGCACCGCACAACCTATGGAGGCCGCGATCAGCCTGTGGGGCTCGTTGCTGCTGAGCGAGCTCATGACGCAGTAGGCGACCATCCCCGGCACGATCTCCTTCAGGCCTTCGTTCCTCGAGATGATCCTGCAGTTAGGAGGATAGATGCTCGAAACGCGCACGAGATTGAGCCTCTCTATCCCCGCGTCTCTCAAGGCCAGCTCGAAGGACTGAAGCTCCTCCCTGTGATTCCCCACTCCCTTTGTGAAAAAGATCCTGGAGGGGATGAAGAAAGCCACGGATCTTCGTCCCAGGGCCTCCGGCCGCTGCGTTTCCGCCAGACCGAGAGAAGATGAGTCTCCAGATGGTTTGCCGGCGACGCCGGCGACTGAAAAAGGCTTCGAGTTCTTGTCTCTGTTCTCCATTTCCAGTCTCATCCTCCTTTCCAAGGTTGCTGCTCACGTTGATGACTCGGTTCCAGCTCCGACGGCGTCAAGAAACACAACGGCATTGACTTGCCACCCGGCGGAGTGCTATAATTATGTGCGAGAGGAGCGGAGTTAGGTCCCTGCCTTCATCGACAAACTTCTTTCCCTCACGCTCAGCCTTGTCCGCAACGAGCGTGCCTTGTTGGGGCAGAGTCGGAAGGAAGAACGAGTCCGGGTGGGGCTCCTCTCATTTTTTGTTGTCCGGTTTCGCTCGGAGCGGCTCGAACGCAGACGCGAAACACGGTCATTCTCTCAGACTGTCTCCGAACATCAAGCATTTTCTTCGAAATCAGCGGGGTTTTTTGACGCGTTCTCGTCTGAGGCACTCTCAGTTGCTCCGGCTCCCCTCTTCCCCGCTCTCGACGGAGGAACTTTCCGGCTGAACGGCGACGAACACCTCCACTACATCAGGCGCAGTTGTGACGGCGACTCCTCTCGTGTCAAGTCCTGCTCTTGCCGTGAAAGGCTGCCTCTTCTCGGACACGTCCACCGCCAGAGTGAAGAGAGTATCCAGCGACGCAACGAGGCTCTCCGGCCCGGAAATCACGACGAAATCAGGCGACACCCCACCCTGTCCGTCGAGCACGAAGCCCTGCGCCGGCCGGCCGGTAAACACCGGCACGACCGGCACGGCACGGGAGAGTTTTCTTTCTATCACGATGTCGATCGGGCCGACGGCACCGAAGCGAACGATCGAGACGTTGAATCCATCCGGAACGGGAACGTCCGCCACGGAAAGAGAGCGCTGAAACCGGCCGGGCCCGGCCTCACTCAGGTCCACGGGTATTCGCAGAGGGACGAGCTTGAGCTTGAGCAGGTGCTTCAGCCGCCCTTCCATCGTGACGACGGCGCTCTTCGGCACCTCCCCCGCCCACGTCAGTGTATCGGGCAGCCCGGTGAGCTCGACCGGGATTCTGAAGGAGACCTCTCCTTCGCCCTCCGTCTTCACGTGGAAGTAGACGAGAAGCGAAAGCAGAATGGCGGCAACTTTTATCCCCGTGTTGTCCCAGAAGGCTCTTCTACCGGTACTCATCTTTCCTCGCTCCCCTCACGGCGTCGGCCGCCTCCATGACCGCCTCCGAGAGAGTCGGATGAGCGTGAATCACCTCGCTCAACTCGGTCGAAGTAAGGCGCCGCGCGAGGGCCACGGCCCCTTCGTGAACAAGCTCTGAAGCGTGAGGACCGATGATGTGCACCCCAAGGACGACGTCCGTCGCTGCGTCGGCGATGATCTTGACGAACCCGCTGGTTTCTCCCATGACGTGCGCCTTCCCCAGGGCCCTGAAGTTGAACACGCCCGCCTTTGTCTCGAACCCGCGGGCAACTGCCTGCTCCTGTGTGAGGCCCACACTTCCGACCTGCGGATTCGTGAATATGCACGACGGCACTGCCGAGTAATTCATTTCTTTCTTGGCACCGAGAGCGTTCTCGACGGCGACCACCGCCTCTCGAGAGGCAGAGTGGGCGTACATCTTCTTCCCGACCACGTCCCCCGCCGCGTACGTTCCGGCGACGCTCGTCTCCATCGAGCTGCCGACGCTAATCTCGCCTCTCTCCCCGCGTGTGACCCCCGCTCTCCCCAGGCCGAGACCCTCGGTGTCGAAGCGCCTGCCGACGCAGACAAGGACTTTCTCCACTTCCATCTCCGTGCCGCTCTTGAGGACGCACTTCACTCCCGAGGTAATCCTGGTCGCGACTGCGACGCCGTCAGACGTGAGCAGCGTGATGCGGCGGCGCCTGAGCTCGCGCTCCATCACGACCGAAACGTCGGAGTCCTCAAGCGGAAGGGCTCTCTCCATCATCTCTACCACGGTGACGCACGCTCCGAGACCGCTCAGTATGTAGGCGAACTCACAGCCAATCGCGCCCGCCCCGACTATAAGAATGCTCCGTGGGACTTCCTCAAGCTCCAGCGCCTCGTCGCTGCAAATCACCGTCGAGCCGTCAAAGCTGAGCGACGGCACTTCTGCCGGCTGAGAGCCGGTCGCTATCAAGATCCTGGGCGCAGAGACTCTCTGCGTGCCCTCGGGACCGGACACCTCCAGCGTTTTCTTGTCCGCGAAGGAGGCCGTGCCCTTCGTGAGGACGACGCCCCTGCGAGCCAGAAGTCCCTCGATGCCCTTCGTGAGGCCGGCAACGAGGTCGCGTTTTCTCTTCATCGCGATTCTCAGGTCCGGCGTGACTTTGCCGTCAACGACCACTCCGAACGCGCCGGAGGTCTTGACTTTCTCGAGCAGTTCCACGAAAGCCGTCAGGGACTTGGTGGGAATACAGCCCCTGTTGAGACAGACGCCGCCGACCGCCGCCTTCTCCACGAGGCAGACCTTCGCGCCGAGCCGGGCGGCCCTGATGGCTCCGGCGTATCCGGCCGGGCCGGCACCGATAACAATGATGTCAAACTCGTCCATGGCAGAACCTGCACCCGGTGGAACCTGCATCGAGCAGGAACGGACTCTGTGCGACAAGCAGTTTTCTGAACTTGGGCTTCGCTGGAGATTCGAAGAGAACTCACGAAAACTTGCGGGAGTATACTGAGCGCGCGCGAAGAGTGTCAAGTTTTTTGTCCCTCGCGCGGGACCATCTTCGCGTATGCGAGGCGCATGTTCGTCTCGCGCGACGGGCCGAGCTACGCCCTTCTCACGTGGATCTCTCGCGCTATCTCCTCGTCCAGCGCGACGGTCGTCTCTCCTATCTGGATTACGCAGGAAGGGTCCCTCTGATGAACCCTGAACGTGCTCCCGGGCACGATACCGAAACCGGCCAGGCGGTCCAGCGTGCGGTGGAGGCTTGGAGCGATGAAGACCGCCGTCACGAGCGCACCCACCTCCATCTCCGTGAGACGTGTAATCAAGGGCTTCAGCTTCGTGTCCGCGCGGAGACAGCAGCTGCCTTTGGGAATCGACTTGCCGTGCGGACAGACCGGAGGGTGCCCGAGAAAGGTACAGATGCTGTCCGTGGCCTTTGGGCTCAGAACGTGTTCGAACTTGCAGGCCGTGTTCCTCACCTCCGTGTCCTCGAGCTCCAGCACTTGCGCGAGCAGGACTTCGGCGAGCCTGTAGCGGCGCACGATCTCCCTCGCCTTGCCGTCGCCTGCCGCAGTGAGGCTCACACGGTCTCCGTCAAGGGTGACGAACCCGTTCCTTCTCAGCTCGTCCAGAACTTCGTCGGGACCGGCGTCGCCGCTCTTCTTGAATACCAGCTGCAAATCGTCATGCCCGGATTCCTTGAGAGTCCAGAGGAGCTCGAGCATTTCCTCGACACGTTCTTTCTCAACTCCGCGTTTGTTCTCCATGACTTCCTCCCGGAGCGCCGTTTGAACGCAAACCGCTTCGGCTTCCGCGCGACCCTGGAAGCCGCACGCCTAGAGAGATACCCGGAAATATCTGAGGACGGCGTTAAGCGCACCGCCCACAAGAAAGGCGAACGGGAATATGAAAACAACCATCCCGAGGGCCACTCTCACGCCGCGTTCCTTCACGATCATGATGAGATTGGCGAAACAAGGGATGAAGAGCGTAATCGTGACCAGACTCACCACGACTTGAACTCCGTCGAGCGCCCCTCGCCTCGCGAGCATCAACAGCCCGGCCGCCCCGTAGTCTCTTCGCACGAAGCCGACGACGAAGGCGTCCGTAGCTTCTTTCGGAAGCGAGAGAAACCTGACCACCACCGGTGAGGCGGCGTCCCGGATGGCGTCAAGGACGCCTGCCTTGTCGCAGAAAAAGAGAACGGCGGTGGCGACGATGAAGAGCCACACCGCCTCCCTGAGATACCACTCTATCCTGACGGCCGTCTTAGTCACAATGTTGGAGAGTTGCGGCATCCTGAGAGGGGGGATTTCGAGCAGGAACTCGGAGCCCCGGCCCGGGATCACCTTCGCCGCGAGTGAGCCTGCGAGGAACATCACGCCGACTACGGTGCCGAACCAGATGAGGGCCGCCCACGGAGAGAGTCCTCCGAGCATCCCCAGGATCACGCCCAGTTGGGCCGAACACGGCACGGCGAGAGCGAGGAGCAGGGTCACGATGACGCGCTCCTTCAGGGTTTCCATTATCCGGGCCGTCAACGTCGCCATCGTGTCGCAGCCCAAACCGAGAACTATGGGAAGCACGGCCTTGCCGCTCAGGCCCATGCTCTTGAAGATCCTGTTCGTCATGACTGCGAGCCGCGGAAGGTAGCCGGAGTCCTCGAGCAGTCCAAACGCCAGGAAGAAGGTGCCCACTATCGGGAGGACAATGGCCAGGGCGTACGTCAGTCCCATCGAGACCACACCGTAGCGGCCGACGAGAAACTCTCTCAGGAAATCGAACGGGATCGCCCTCTCCGCGAGGGAGGACACGAACGGAAGCACGTGCTTTCCGAAAACGGTCCCCTCCAGGAAATCTACGGCCGTGCCCGCGCCGAAACGACCCACGAACTGATAAGTGAGCCAAAGCACCAGTGCCAGGACAGGCAGGCCCCAGAGTCTGTGCATGGTGAGCATCCCGACTCTGGAGACCCACGCCGTGGTCAAGCGCTCGGGCACGGTCGCCACCTGGCTGGCTATCTTGTCCACGACCAAAAGGCGCGCACGGTTTATGATGAAGCCGACCGGTTCGGCATACTCTCTCTGGATTCTCTGCACAATCTTTGCTATCGACTCCCTCTGGGGGGCGGCGAGCCCTTCGATCTTCTCCGCGATGCTCCAGTCTCCGGAGAGAAGGGTCAGCGCCACCGAGCGCCGCGAAATCGGAGTGTTCGGAAGGAGCTTCTCGACTTCCGCCACCGCCTCTTCAATGCTGTCCGAGTATTTCCACGTCAGGGACGGAACGGAAGCGGCCCCCGCCGCTCGCGCCAGCTTCTCGATACCCTTCTTCTGTGTCGCGATTGTCGTGACCACCTGTATGCCGAGAAGCTGCGAGAGTCCCGCCGCGTCCACGGAGATTCCCCTGCTTCTGGCCTCGTCATACATGTTGAGGGCCAGCACGGTCGGGAGACCCATCTCGGCAAGCTGGAGCGTAACAAGGAGTGCCCGCTTCAGGTTTTTTGCGTCCGCCACCTGAATCACAAGATTCAGACTCGGGTCGAGCAGAATGTCCCGCGCCACCTGCTCGTCCTCCGACATCGGCACCAGGCTGTTCACGCCGGGAGTATCCACGAGCAGGGACTTCTCTTTCCCGATGCTCGCGTGACCTCTCGCGACCTCCACGGTCGTGCCCGGGTAGTTTGAGACCGCCACGTACCTGCCGGTCAGAAGACCGAAGATCACGCTTTTGCCGACGTTGGGATTTCCCACGAGCGCGGCAACGGACACCGCGGCCCGTCGGGCTCGGCTGAGGGACTCTTTTGGGTGGCTTTGCATCACGAGAAGAGCCTGTTAGCTTTCAGCGGGGTTGACTCAGGCGCCACCGGAACGTTGCGCCTACCTGCGCTCGGGAGACTGTTTGCCCACGGCCTGTCTTTGCAGTCCTATTCTCTCGAACATGAGAAGGAGCGCCTTCTTTCGGGCCTTGCTCCTGTGCGGAATGCCCTTTCCTATCACTGCGCCCTCCCCCTCCTTGAGCACCACGTTCCCCTCGGGGGTCTCTATCTCTATCTCGCCGTCGACGCAGAAGAAGAGCTCGTCTCCCGGGTGCTTGTGAGTGACATACTCGCCCTTGAACAAGCAGAGATAGGCATGATGGCCGTCGACCTTCGCCACTTCCTCAGGCGTCCAAGGCTCCTTTATCTTCTTTCCGATCTTCTTGAGCTGGAACTTCATCTAAACCCCCTGCCCGAGCAGCTTGACAACGTCGTTCACGAAAACGTCCTTCTTCCTGTAACCGACGTACTTGCGGTAGACCCTGCCGGTCTTGTCTATCACAAATGTCGTCGGGATGCCTCTTATGCCTCCGTAACTCTGGACCACCTCACCGCTGCCCAGAACCACCGGGTACGGGATGCGCCATTCCTCGACGAACGCACCCAGTTCCCTGGGCCCGATCCTGTCCAGGGACACTCCGAGAATCTCCAGCCCCTGCTCGGCGAACTCCTCGTAAAGCTCTATGAAATGGGGAAGCTCCATTCTGCAGGGCTTGCACCAGGTCGCCCAGAAGTCGAGGATGACGACCTTCCCCCGAAAATCGGAGAGCCTTACTTTCTTTCCGTCCAGGGAGGAAAGTTCAAAATCGGGGGCAAGACCGCCCTCCCTGGAGCTTTTCCCCGGCGAGCAGGAAACGAGTTGCGCCGCAAGGAAGACCGCAATCAAGAGGGCCGTGCTCACAATTTTCAATTTTATCCGAATCCTCAGTCGAAGGTCGAGAGCACGAATCCCAACCTCTGAAGGCTGTTGGTCAGTATCAGAACTCCGACCGCGACAAGAAGAACGCCGCTCACGATCTCGATCGCGCGGAAATGCGACCTGATGCTTTTCGCGAATCCCAGGAAGGTGTTCATGGCAAGGCCGGTCGCGAAGAAAGGCAGTCCCAGGCCCAGCGAGTACGCTGACAGAAGCGATATTCCCTCCGCCACGGTCTCTTTCGTGCTCGCGACCAGGAGGATGGTGCCCAGAATGGGCCCGATGCACGGCGTCCACCCAAAAGCGAATGCGAGCCCGATGAAAAACGAACCCACGAGGCCGAGGGGCTTCGTTCGAGCGTGAAATCGTCGTTCGAACTGAAGGAACGGCAACTTCAAGACGCCCGCAACGTGAAGGCCGAAGATAATCACGATCACGCCGGCCACCTTCGAGAGAACGGCGAGCTTCTCGATCAGGAACTGGCCTATCAGAGTCGCGGAAGCGCCCAGCCCGACGAACACGGCTGAAAATCCGAGAATGAACACGAAACAGCTGAGAGCCACTCTTCCGAGCGAGCCCGAGCCGCGGCTCTCCCCCTTCAGGTTCTCTATCGAGACCCCCGAGACGAAGGAGATGTAACCGGGAACAAGCGGGAGAACGCAGGGGGTGATGAAGGAAAGGACGCCGGCCCCGAAGGCCCCGAGGAGAGTGACTTTTTCCAATACCCATTCCTCCGTTAGGACGATTCTCCGGAGAAGTGACCGAGCTCTTGACGGCAAGATTCAGGAGGAACTACGCACCGACTCGCGATTTGTTCCAAGTTTCGTGAGAATATAGCAGTTCCTCCGCCACCGCGCAACAGAAACGAACGTGCCGGAAGACGATTCTCCGTGAGCGACTACGCGTCCGGCACCTGAGCCTTCTGCCCGGCAGGCAGCACCCTCTTGAGAATCGCGGCGGCGGAAAAACCGATGCAGAGACCGACCGCCGTTCCGCCCAAGACGTCGAACGGGAAGTGCACTCCCACGTACACTCTTGAGTAGGCGATGAGGCAGGCCACGATGTAGAGCGGCCACGAGCCGCGCCTGTAAAGGCTCGACACGAAGGAGGCCACGGCGAACGCATTGGAGGCGTGCACGGACGGGAAGGAGAACGAGCGCGTGGTGTCCACCAGAAGAGTGACATGTTCGAGCGAGTAAGGAGGTCTCTGGCGAGAAAAGAGGGGCTTCAAAACGTGAGCCGAGAACTGATCGCTGGCCGCTATCACGACGAGCGTCACCAGCGCCGCTGTTTTCCCTCTCCTGTCGGCCTTCCAGAATAGAAAGAACCAAACGGCCGCCAGCGGAATGATGAACTTGTCGCCCTCGGTAATAAACGGCATCACGGCGTCCAGCACTGGATTCGTGGCCCTACCGTTTATCAGGTGAAAGAGCCACCGGTCGATTGCCGCAAGCTTGTCCAGGGG
>JAZDPI010000111.1:0-2441 GCA_043797775.1 Candidatus Eiseniibacteriota bacterium | reverse complement strand
CTCGGGCATGACCGGCTCACGACGACCGCCATCTACCTCGATCTCACGGACGCCCACATCGTTGAAGAATACGAAGCAAAATGGTAACGAACATCGAATGGGTATCCATCCAACTACAGGGCCGCCAATGACCCCAAAGCCGCGTTCACGTACGGAGCCGACCAAAGCACCCCGAAAGAGGCCTCCCGCCAAGTCCACCCCGGACCCGGCGGTTCCCAAAGCGGTCTTTAAGACCCCCTTGGGACAAGTCTTCTGCGGTGACTCCGCAGAACTCATGAAACGGCTCTGTCCCGATGCCTCTGTGGACCTCATCATGACCAGTCCGCCCTTCGGCCTCGTCCGAAAGAAGGACTACGGAAACGAAGACGCGGACGACTACGTTGCCTGGTTCGAGCAATTCGCCGAGCAGTTCGTACGCGTGCTCAAACCGCGCGGCAGTCTGGTCATTGATATCGGAGGGGCCTGGAACAAGGGGCGGCCGACACGCAGCCTCTACCAGTACGAGCTGCTGGTCATGCTCTGCCGGAAGTTTGGGTTTGAGCTGGCCCAAGATTTCTTCTGGTGGAACCCGGCAAAACTCCCGACGCCGGCGGAGTGGGTAAACATCCGACGGGTGCGCGTGAAGGACGCCGTCAACTGCGTATGGTGGCTCTCCAGGACTCCCTATCCCAAGGCTTCCAACCGCCGAGTCCTCCAGCCCTACTCCGCCAGCATGAACCACCTCCTGCGCAATGGATACACGCCGCGGCTTCGCCCCAGCGGCCACGACATCTCGGACAAGTTTCAGCGGGACAACGGTGGGGCCATCCCCCCCAACCTGATTGCCCTAGCGAATACTGAAAGCAACGGGGCCTATCAGCGCTACTGCCGGAATCGCAATCTGTCCGAACACCCGGCCCGCTTCCCCACGGGCCTCCCCGCATTCTTCATCAGAATGCTCACTGACCCCGGCGACCTTGTCCTCGACCCATTCGCGGGCAGCTGCGTGACGGGAGCAGTGGCCGAAGAGATGAAGCGCTGCTGGCTGTGCTGCGAGCTTGACGCCACCTACATCAAGGGGGCCCGGGGGCGTTTTGTTCAGGAGGCGGGCACCTCACGGCCGAAACTCCGCACGGAGCCCTACGAGATTCTCCCGCCAAACGCCACCCCACCCGGGGCACCCGCCGCGCCTCTAGTCGAAGACGGTGGCGAAAGGCGCCCCAGGAAAAATCGAAGAGGATGAATGCCGAAAAGGTCGCATCAACTCCCAGCCGAGCAACTTCACGAGACCTTCCTGAAGGCTCTCGACGGCCAGGTCCTAGACCACAGTCCAATTCCCGAGAAACCCCTCGAGGTTGACCTAGCCTCGCCCCTCCCCCCCCACGTGCGCGCCTATCTCTTCAATGCCACGCACCCCCCCGGTGGTAGAACCATGGGCGAGCACAAGGTCCAACTCATGCTTCCCGGTCAGCAACGCGGCGAACGGGCGAACTTCGACCATTCCGGCGGGCGCATCGTTCTCCTTGTCGGCTATGAGTCCGAAATGTCCGTCTTCGTCCTCTGGGACGCTGGTCTCTACCGCAACTTTCCCTTCTCTCGAAACGTTCAGGTCAGGGCCGAAACCATCTACGAAGCCTATGCCAAGGGTCTAGCGCTGCAGGAACGCCGCCTCTGGGGTCACGCCCGCGAGGTCCTCATCGCCGCCTTCGCGCCTCGCCTTTCCCAAGCAATTCAAATGAGGGTGGGGCTCTCCCTAACCCGTCTGCTCGGGGAGGCACATGTCTAAACTGTCATCGCTATCGCTCAAGCCCGCCTACCACAAGGGCACCAACGACATCGCTACCGAGTTCTATCTCCCGTGCATGGGCGCGGCACATCTTTACGACCGCGCCGTCGGCTTCTTCACCAGCACCATCTACGCGATTGCCTGGCCCAGCCTTCGCGACTTCGTCGCCCGGGGCGGCCGAATGCGCATCATCTGTTCCCCGGTGCTCCTCTCTTCCGACATCGAGGCCCTAACGCAGGGCTACTCCAAGAAGGTCGAACAAGAGGCTGCGGCCCGGCTCCGCGAAGAAGCTGACAAACTCCTCCGCGACCCCTTCCTCCGGAAGCCAACGGCGGTCCTCGCCACCCTTGTCGCTCTCGACGTTCTCCAACTCCGCGTTGCCTTCATCGGCTCCCCCGGTTCGCACCGCATCTTCCACGACAAGGTCGGCATCTTCACGGATTCCCACGGAAACCGCGTAGTCTTCAAGGGCTCTATGAATGAGACCTGGTCAGGGCTCTCCGCCGATGGCAACCTCGAATCAATCGACGTCTTCGTCTCATGGGAGGCACCGCGCGAGGCAGCTAGAGTCACTGAAGAGATGGACTACTTCCAGCAGCTTTGGGAGGACCAGTACCCAGGAGTGACCGTCCGTCGCTTTCCCGATGTCGCGCGAGAGGAACTCATCTCGGCATCG
>JAZDPI010000098.1:0-3793 GCA_043797775.1 Candidatus Eiseniibacteriota bacterium | reverse complement strand
GTGCAGTACGTCTCTTACTTCGGCCCTGACACTCTCGAGATTGTTCGCCACGTCCGGCACAATGGCGGCGTAGCGGGCCCCGACCCTTGCAGCACCGTTCATCACTCCCAGCAGCATCCACGCTCTCGAGAACTCGGCCATTCCGATGACGATGAGAAAAAGCATGAATGCCACGAGAGCAAACTCGACCAGCGCCGCACCTTTCTGAGATCGAGCCCTTAGCAATATTACCATTATTCAAACCCAGCTTTCACAAGATGACAACAGTCGCGACTTGACTCCCGCGGGCCGGCCGCGGCTGAACTGCTCGTGCCGGCCCGGAGAGTTTTCGATCTGTACGCTGATTTCTCAGCACGCCTACGGCGTGGCGCCGAGGGCGTCGGCAATCGCCGTGAAGACGCGAATGAGCTCCACGCGGAGCAGTATTATCGCGGCGATCACGGCAATGGCTACGAGAGCAATGAGCAGTGCATACTCGGTTATCGCAGCACCCTTCTCGCTCTTGAAGAGCTTCTTTATAAACTTCATTTCCCTTTCCTCCTTAACAGCCTTCTCAAAGCCAACCTAGAGACTCCGAACCAGTGCATCTTCTACTATCGGCAACCACCTCCCTTTCCTCTAGCCTCAATCCTCGCTGACGCTTGCGGATTGATCCTCCAGCTAAAGGCACACTATGTATCCCTGTGCGCCCTGTCAAGCTAAATGTGAACTCTCTAATCGGCCTGTAGAGCCACAGAACTTACCTTTGTCGAGACTAGAATGCAAGCGTTGTGCCATTCCGCGGCCTGCCGGTACCGTCAACCCAATCTCTTATCTTTGTGCCTGTTACAAGACCCTCTCGTTTCCCGGCTTCTTTCCAAGACGCCCGTCCGCCCTCCCCATCTGGGTTCTTTTCGGCAGGTACGGCGCGATTTTGCACGGCCGGAGACCGGGGCGCGACCCTGACCGGCCGGAGCGGCTCCCCTCGGCAGCTCCCGCCCCGTCCGGGCAGGATCAACCTGCCCTCTCCAGAAGTCCCAGCTCTTCCAGCACGGTTCTCACACTCTTGAAGCTGTGCGACCTGAGAAGCCTGGCGAGCTTCTCCTCGGTCGCCCCGAGGCACAGATAGTGGTTGGGCCTTCTCAAGAAGCTCCTGAGCCTCGGTTGTCCTGCGTCCAGCTCCCACGGGTGGACGTTGACCACAACGGGAATCCCTCGCCTGCCGGCCGGCTTCGCTCCTCCTTCGCCCCTTCCCGCACCGCCACCGTTGACGCTCCTGAGAAGCCTCTCGGTGATCCAGAAAGGCGCCGCCCGCAAGTAAGCCCCGGACGCAAAGGGCACGTTCCACAATCCCAGCCTCACCGCGGGCATGGGAAACTCCGCGAGCGGGCCCTCCCGCGTCAACTTGACGTGCGGATCCCGTCGTTCCCCGGGCATTCCATAGACCCTGCGTCTGATAGGATAAATGCTGGAGTCGTACAGGTGGCCCGTCTCCGCCAGAATGTCCAGGGCCCAAATCGACTTTGACGTCACAGAGTAGCTCGCCGCCCTGTACCCCGCGACGCGCGCGCCCGATATGTCTTCCAGCACGCTCTTGGTCCTGAGCACGTCCTCCCTGAACTCCCGAGGGCTCTGCTCGTAGACAAGCGCGTGGTTCCAGCCGTGGGAGGCTATTTCGTGTCCCGCGGCAACGATGTCCCTGACGAGGCCCGGCTCCTTGACCGCGTTCCATCCCAGCACGAAGAACGTGCACTTTGCTCCAAATCTGGAGAATAGCTCCAGGAGTCTCTTCGTGGAGGCAGGAAACCTGCGTTCGTAGTTCTCCCAGGTGGAGAGGGGAACCACCGAGGCCAGCGATCTCACCTGGAAGTAGTCTTCAACGTCGACTGACAGGGCGTTGGTCATCGTACTGTCCCCGCGAAACGCCTCTCTGCGGCCGCCCGACTGAGCCCCGAGATCCCTCACTTCCCCAAAAGCCCGCTCGCCGGCCACCCGTTCTCCGCCAAGAACTCGTTCAGCATCACCTCGAACTCCGGAACGAACGTCGAGACTTCGCAGGTCGAGTCCGCACGCGCTCCTTCGGAGGACACCCTCACGAACACGGCGTCGCGCCTCCTCAGCAGAAGCCCGCTCTTGAGAAGCGCCAGCTTGAGTGCATACTCACTGCTCGTCGTGCCCGCCGGCGTCACAAACCAGTAGCACAGCTCCCTGTACTCCCCCGACTTCTCGGCTCTCACCCGCCGCACCGCCGGGCGACCTGCCTCGCGCCCCATCTCTTCCACCTCAACAAGATTCCATCCCGAACCGGGCAGACAATTGAGCGGAGAGTGTATCTGTCTTTCGATCCGTTGCTCTCCGAAGTAGCCCACAAAAACGTAGACAGGCGCGGCACACCCCGGCCTGTGGTATCGCGAGTACACGTACCAATCCGGACTCAGCATCTGCTCCTCGAATTCCCTGAGCCTCGCGTCTTCAACGCGCCAGCCCTCCGGCGCACCGAAACCCGGGGGCTTCTCGATGGGTACACTCCGGCCGCCCACGTGGCTGATCAACCCGGCGTAGACGAGCGTTGCCGCGAGCAGGGCCATCACTATGCTGCCGTTTTTCTTGCCGACCATCGCAATAACTCCGAGAAAGCCAGCAGTGCGCCGACACCCACGAAGAAGGTCACCACGCCCGATATCTCGTGCTGGACACCCTTCAGGAACCCGGGGCCCACGGCCACCGCCCCGACGGACGCGACAAAGAGCCGCAGCGCGTTCGCGCTCACTGCGATCACCGGCGTCACGAGCACCAGAATCGCCTTTCTGAGCCAGCCTCTCTGCACGTACCACGCCAACAAGACAGACAGGGCGAAGTACGCCATCAGCGACCTGAGGCCGCTGCACGCCTCTGCCACTCCCAGAGACACTCCACCGACGTGAACGATGTTCCCCTCCCTCAACGCCACCAGCCCAACGGACCCCGCCAGCGCCGTTCCAAGCCTGGCCGCCAAGGTCTGAAGAGGTGAGGTGACGCTGAAGTAGATCACCTCCGGAAGAGGAACGGCAAACCCGAAGAAAAAGATCGGAAAGAGAAGCGAGCTCCCTGCGAGCTTTCCCCCCACAAGAAACATCGTCCCGGCGAGCACGGGGAGCAAGGACACCCTCGTGGAAAATTCCTCCGCCCCAGCAGTTCCCAAGACATACAGCACAAGCCCGGGAATAAGCAGGGCGAGCCCCATTCGAGTTCCCTGAGCCCCCAGCGGTTGACCCCACCCGGTTCCGCTCTGCCCCTCTCCCCCGCTGCCTGTCCTTCTGCCGCGCGCCCTGCGCGATTCCCTCAGGGCAACAAAGAGCGACACTGCGGCCACTACAAAACCATGGGAGTAGTCCGCGTCACGCCACCACCGCTCCGCCAGCGTCGCCACCGGCTTCAGGTACAGCAGAGCAAGAAGAATTGCGATTGCTACCAGCCTGAGCTTAGACATCTGACTCCCCTACCACCCCGCAGGCCAAGGACTTGCGCACGGTTTCCGTCTCCCGCCCCACGCTTACCTTCCACGCAACACACCCCGGCGTGCCCGACCAGAATCATTGTCCCAATCTCTGATTCTTGAACCAGTGAAAGGTCCTCGCCAGCCCGTCCTCGAAGCTCGTAGCTGCCCTGAAACCGAGCTCCTTTTCTGCCCTCTCCGTTGAAGCTTCCGAGTGCCTTACCTCGGCGGGACGGGGGTCTCCGTACACGGCCCCGGCTTCGGCGCCGGCGATCTCGCTCAGCGTCTCGACGAGTTCATTGAGAGTTTTTCTGCCGCCCCTGGCGGCGTTGTAAACGC
>JAZDPI010000043.1:0-6284 GCA_043797775.1 Candidatus Eiseniibacteriota bacterium | reverse complement strand
CGGGCCGGCCTCCCGATGCTGCCGTGCCTTCGCCGGCGGTAGCTCCGCCGGGCGCAACGTCCGCTCCGGAATACCCCACGACACCCTGCTCCCCGCCCGCGCTTTCACCGGCCGCGGACGAACCCCCGGGAACGCCTTCGTCCCGACTCCCCGATGCGTCGACCGCCTGACCCGACAGCGCGCTCACCGAATCCTGGGCCGCCTTGTCCAGTAGGGCCTGGAGCTGGCGCTGCCTTGCGGCGTCCCTCTCCGCGGGCGCGAAGTAGAAGAGCTGAAAGAGCATTATCACTGCCGCGCAGAGAACGAGCGCAAGGACGGTTTTCTTGTCCATCGATTGACCCTCTAATCCAGTTAATCCAGTTCGTCTACTCCCCCGAGGCTATAGGGGTGGCACCTGAGAAGCCTCTTGATCCCAAGCCACAGACCTCTCGCACCGCCGTACCGACTGACAGCCTGGAGCGTGTATTCAGAGCAGCTTGGGTAGAACCTGCAGCTGGGGGGAAGCAGCGGAGAGATCAGGAGCTGGTACCCTCTTATGAAGAATGCGATTGTGGCCTTCAACATCTCCCCTCGGTGCAGCCGGCCGCCTTGGCGACGAGCATCTCCATCTCCTCAAACAACGACTTCCACTCCAGCTCTGCGATGCCGCGCCGTCCGATAAAAATCAGGTGGACGTCGTCGGGAAAACCGCTCTTGAGGCGTCTGTAAGCCTCGCGAAGCCTTCTACGTATGCGGTTTCTCGTGGTAGCCCTGCCGAGCTTCTTCCCCGTTACGAAGCCGGCCTTTCTCCCCTCCACGTTTCTCGTCAGGCAGAAGAGCACTATGTGCCTCGTCTGAACAACGGTGCCCTCATCGTAAACCCGTTCGAACTCCTTCCTCAGGCGGAGTCGCTCACCGCGCGAAAGACTCTGATTGGGCTTCTTCATGTGGGCTTACGTCAGTCTCGCGAGTGCAGGCTCGCCGGACGCCAAAGAGTCCGAATCCCGACCGCACCCAATGGGGCCGAATCCTGGGCACGGCCCTGCGGCCGAACCCCCGGCTTCTGAGCCAGGCGCGCCTCGAGCTACACGCAGAGACGTTTTCGACCTTTAGCCCGTCTTCGTGAGAGCACCTTCTTGCCCTGCGAAGTCTTCATCCTCTTACGAAAGCCGTGCTTCTTCTTTCTGGGCCTGTTGTGTGGTTGAAACGTCCTTTTCAAATGTGCTCCTCCGCACTAAACTCGCATTAAACTCAAAAGAGCTCTTGGGCGGTGGACAGCCGCCCGTGAGCTGCCATCGTGGAATTGTATTGAAGGCGCCGAGCCAGAGTCAAGGCTTTCCTGCCCCTTACTCCGTCTCCGCACTCTGCACGTAAAGCGTCATTCCATCAAAAAGGGCGCCTTCAAGCCCCACCTCGGCTCCCCTCGCGTCCGCAACGTAAGCCTGCCCCGCGGTGATATCGGCAAGCGCGTCTTCGTCGTATGCGAGTATGGCGTGCCGCACAGACAGCGCCGGGGATATGAGGATCGGCTTACTGTTTACGTAGACCTTGATTCTCTCGTGACCCTTGGCATGGTCTGTCATTGCACCTCCCGTGCGCGCCCCGTCGCCGGCGGTGTCACCTGCTTGCCGGCCTTGTGGATCCGTTCCATCCACACTATGATCGCGTCGCGCACCAGAATCTGAGAGTTACGGATTCCCTTCCCGTGCTTGAAGACCTCAAACCTGTCTCCGCCGCTGGCCATGTAATCGTTGGTCGCGATCAGGTAGAGCTTCTTGGGCGATATGGGAGTACCATCCTCCAGCTCGACGTGCTTGATCCTCTGTCCGGCAGGCTCCCGCGGGTCGTACGTGTACCGGATCCCCGAAACTTGCGTCACGCTGCTCCGGGAAGTACCTTGCTCCAGAACCTGTTTCACCTGCTCGCCGGTAAGCTGCATCGTCACTATCGTATTGTCGAAGGGGATTATCTTGAAGACGTGGGCAACGGTTATGGGGCCCTTCTCCATGTCGGCGCGAATGCCGCCCGAATTCTGAAACGCAATCTTGGCGCCGACGGCCTGCCGCATGACGTCGCTCATCAGATTGCCCAGTGGGCTTTCTTTCCGATCCGTGGGGATTTTCACGGAGGCAACGGCGACGACGCGCTCCATCTCCTTCGAGAACTTCCTCTGGTATGACTGAACGAGCGCGGTCACGGCCGTTTCAGCCTCTGCTCCGTCCGCGAAGATCAGCTTGGTCTTCTGATCGACGAGGCTTGTCCGTCCGCTCGAGGCATCGAAGTCCAGCCGCATCACCCCGAGGCGTCTTCCGTTAGACGCCGGTATCATGACCGGGATACCCCCCACCGTGCCGCAAACGACCGTGTGGCTGTGCCCCCCAAGAACAGCGTCCACACCCTTCAGCCGCGCCGTGAAATCCGCGATCGGCCCGACGACGGTCCCGTCCTCCTCCTGCGCGCCGCCCACGTGGGCCACGACGATCACGACCTGGACGCCCTCCTTGCGGAGAGCCGCCGCGAGTGCGTTCACGATCCCTTCCGGGTCATCGAATCTGAGCCCCTTGAGATTCTTCGGGTTGCTGACGAAGGGGGTGTCGGTAGTCGTGACGCCTATCGCGCCGACCTTCAGCTTTCCCTTCTGGATTACGGCGTAGGGCCGCGCCCACTCCGGCCGCACGAGTTTCTTTCCCAAGAAGATGTTGGCAGAGAGAAAAGGGAACCCGGCCTGCTTCATCCGGTCCCTGAGCACTGCTATGCCCCAGTCGAAATCGTGATTGCCCAGCGCGCACGCGTCGACCCCGATCTCGTTCATGAAAGCAATGACTGCCTGGCCCCGGCTCAAGTTCGAAATCGCCGAGCCCTGCATCAGGTCGCCGCTGTCGAGCAGAATGACTTCCTCTCCCGCGGTTTCTCTCTCTGCTCTGACGCATGCGGCCAGCGCCACGGCCCCGCCTATGGGTCTTCCGGTCTCGCGGTCGGTGTCCTCGGAGAGGAGCGCACCGTGGAAGTCCGTGTAGTGAAGGATGGTCAACTTCGTCCCGGCCGCCGCGCATCGTGCGTGCCCCCCAAGGCCCGCGAGCAACACGACGAGCAACACGACAACGCCGAGAACGTTCTTTCGATGCTCCTTCATCTCTACCTTCCTTATCCCAGATTCACCCACGAACCAAACGTTGAGTGAACCGAGCGTTGTGCGAGCCGGAGATTCCAGCGTTCGCCCCCAGCATAGGCCCTCGCGCCCCGTTTGTCAAACGCCTCCGGGCGCGGTCACAAGATTGCATTGCGATTTTGTGCAGGACCCGGCAGGCAGTCTGTGTTTCTGCGCGGGCGCAGGATTTTTTCTCTTGTGCAGAGTTTTTTCTTGCGCCGGTTTCATCGGCGTGGTAATATACGCGACGCATCAGGTACTGAGCCTTGCGTTCTTGTTCTGGTGCCCTTCTTTCTCTCGGCTTTCCACTATGGCGCCGGGTTTCTCGCACAGATTTTGCTTCATTGCTTGACTTCAGATTCTCGGCTGGCAAGTCGAGAGCTTTATCATCATCTGCACGGAGCAAGCTATTCGTGTGTCTAAAGACCGTGAATCGTGCCTGTGGACAAGTGTGGAAAACTTGCGGCACGCTCCTGCATTTGGTGCGACTCAAGAAGTTACGTCTGACGACAGCTGTGGACTGCCCTGTGAATTGATTGGGGATATTCTCCGTTGGAAGCCACTGATATCGGATTGGTCTGGGTCGGCATCTGCGATCTGCTCCGTGGAAAGATAAACGACCAGAGCTTTAGGACCTGGCTCAAGCCCCTTGTTCCAAAGTCCTACGCAGAGGGCCAGCTTCTCCTTCAGGTCCAGAACGCCTTCTTCGCGGACTGGATAGAGCACAACTACATCGGCATCATCGAGAACGCCGGCAAGCAGTTGGTCGGCCCCACGTTCAAAGTCTCCTTCTGCATCCCCGACGAAAACGAGACCCCGCAGCCGAGGAGGACCGGCCGGACCGGGGCCTTCACCCAGAGACGTTTCTCTCGAGTGCTGGACGAGAGCCAGCTCAACCCGCGTTTTACCTTCCAGTCGTTCGTCGTCGGAAGCGGGAACGAGCTTACCCACGCCGCGTGTCTCGCGGTCGCCGAGAAGCCCGCGATGGTTTATAACCCCCTCTTCATCTACGGGGGGGTCGGGCTCGGTAAAACCCACATAATGCAGGCGATAGGGCACTACGTCAAGACGGAGAAGGTGTCCAGCAAAGTGCTGTACATCTCTGCCGAGAAGTTCATGACGGAGATGATTTACTCCATCCAGCACACGCGCACGATGGACTTCAAGAAGAAGTATCGCAGCGCAGACTTGCTTCTTATAGACGACGTGCAGTTCCTCGCCGGCAAGGAGAGTACGCAGGAAGAGTTCTTCCACACGTTCAACTCGCTCTACGATGCCCAGAAGCAGATCGTCGTGACGAGCGACAGGCCCCCCAAGGAGATTCAGATGCTGGAGGAGAGGCTGATCTCGCGCTTCAACGGCGGGCTGGTGACCGACATAAAGGCGCCCGACCTCGAGACCAGGATAGCCATACTCCAGAAGAAAGGTGAAGACGAGCACGTTCGCCTGCCGGACGACGTGGCTCTGCTCATAGCAACACACGTCAAGTCCAACATACGCGACCTGGAAGGTTGTCTCGTGAGGCTCCTCGCGTTTGCCTCCCTCGTTTCCATTCCACCTTCCGACATCACCTGTGATTTCACGAAGGATGTTCTCAAGGATCTCATAAAGGCTGCGGACAGAAGCCTTCGTGTGGAGGACATCCAGAAGACGGTCGCCGACTACTTCAGGGTTCCCGTCGAGGCCATCAGAGGCAAGAGACGCACAAGCTCCGTGGTGCTCCCGAGGCAGATTGCCATGTACGTCTGCCGCAAGATGACCGAGTTTTCACTCGCGGAAATCGGCGGCAGGTTCGGCAACAGGGACCACACGACCGTACTCTACGCCTGCGACAAGATGGAGAAATTGATGGGAACGGATAGAAACCTCCGGGAGTCGGTCGACAGAATCATCGCCCTCGTATCCTCCCCGGCCAGGGCATAGACGCTCGCCGAGGGTTTCCTGCCTCCTCGCGACAGGCCGGTAGAACTTTCTCAACTTCCTGTTAGCTTCTTGTGGAGATCGGGTGTTTCATCTTGCGAGTGTGGATAGCTTCGTCCAACTTACCGGTTTTGTCCACATGTTGTTGGAGGGAGGAGTTTTTCTATTTTGTTGAATGAGAACAAGTTATGTGCCTGTACGGGGATTTCAACAGACTACCCAACCCCATCAACATCAACTACTATTATATGTAATTAATTAAGTTGTAGAATATTTAACGAACGTGAGAGTTTTGTCGAAGTAAACTGTGCCGGTCCGACTAGGCGTACGTTCGGAGGGTTATCACAATATTGACTGTGGGACTGAGTATGGGTAGAGGAGGAGAGTTATATCTCCTCTGTCAGATGTACCTTCCCGGCGGCTAAGAAACTCCGGACTAACCGCTGTTTTTGTGTTGAAAAACTGTCTGCTCTTACGTATACTCGCAGCGAGAAAACTAGCTTCCTTACAATAAGCTAGACCACTTCCGTAACTCTGCTTTTTCAATAGGATAGACAGTCCACATTGCAGGCCCTTTCGGGCTTCTGAACAGAAGTCAATTCCTAGGGAGGGGAAAATGAGGTTTTCAATAATGAGGCCGGAACTGGCTCTGCTTATGAACAAGATCATAAGCGTGGTTCCACCCAAGAGTACGCTGCCAATACTCTCTACGGTGCTCCTCGAGGCAAGAGAGGGTACACTCAGAGCCACGTCAACAGACCTGGACATGTCTATTTCGACGACCGTGAAGACGGAGATATCCCAGGACGGTTCCGTATGCATACCGGCGAGACGCTTCAGTGAAATAGTGAGAGAACTTCCCGTAGAGGAAGTGAAGATAGAAGTCGAAGACTTTAGAGTGAAGGTGGAATGCGGCAGGGGTAGGTACGCTATCAGCGGCATGGAGGCCGCCGACTTTCCCAAGATGCCGTCTTTCAAATCCGAGTTCAGATTTTCTCTTCCCTCGGACGTCCTTGTCAAATGTGATAAGCGTTGTCTTTACTCCGCCTCCACGGACGAGAGTCGTCCGGTTCTCAACGGAGTTCTCTTCCAGCTTCTTCCGGGTGAGCTGCGAATGGTGGCCACCGACGGACACAGACTCTCCAAGACTTCGTTCACCGGTGATTACGTGAAGGAGAAGATCGACGTTGTGGTCCCACCCAAGGCCGTCCGGCAGGTTGTGAGAATCCTCCCCGAG
>JAZDPI010000037.1:0-16960 GCA_043797775.1 Candidatus Eiseniibacteriota bacterium | reverse complement strand
CACCTGCATCATGAATCTGCTGGAGCACAGAAAGGCGTCTACTCCTGCAAACGTGTGCAGGAGTCTGTGCAGGTACGCCTCCGCACAACTCACCAGGCTTGCCTGCACAGACTCCTGCACACATCTGTTGGCGATCACGTTGTAGAAACGCCCGGGAACACACTTGTCGCACGCCTTCCCGCGCACCATCATGAGATACGCCGGGCAGGCGAGTTTATAATCTTGCAGAGTCTGTACGACGGGCACTCCCGAGCTCTTCAACAGCCCGATTATCGACGGTGAAATCTGATGAGCGATGTTGTGAAGGTGCGCCACGTCCGGCCTCGTCCTCGAGATCAACTCCCGCAGTTTCCGTCTCGCCTCGAAGGAGTAAATGATCCGGCCGGCCGTTCTCAACCTGCCCGCGATCGGTCCCGAGCCGTCAAGAGTGACGTGGCTCACGAAGTTCTCCGAGTATCGACTGGGCAGATTTCGAGGGTCCTTCATGGAGAACGACACGATTTCGTGACCTCTCGAATCGAGAAGCTCCGACAATGCGAAGAAGTAACGCTCCGCGCCGCCCTTCAGGAAGAAGAACTTGTTGACCTGCAGGATTCTCATGCGGTTCTCCCCCTTCCTGCGATCTTCCTCTTCAGGACCCACAGCGCCGGCCCGACGGGCCTCCTTCTCATCGCGGGGGCGACCGTGCAACTCATCCAGCACTTCGCGTTGCACCGATCAATTTCTCCGAGGATTCTGCCCGCTCTCCCGGTCATGTCGTCGTAGCTCTCCACAAGTATGTTGCCGAGTTTCTCGGGCCACATGTTGCAGGGATAGACGTCACCGTTAGGCTCCATGAAGAAGAAGTACTTGCACGCGCCGCACTTTATTCTCCTCTCCCTGCCTCGAAGCTGGTCGATTATGCCGTCGGTCATGTACGCCCTGAACCAGTCCTTCGGCCTGCGCGAGCCGAGCTCTCGATCCACGAGCCGGCCCAGCTGGGTCTCCAGAACCGTGCCTCTCGGAATCCTCTCTCCGTGCTCGCCGAAGTAAATCGGGGAGCTGTGAACCAGATTCGTGACCAGCTGCACCCCTCGCGCATCGGCAATCTTCCGGAGCTCGACCACGTCTGCCGCCGTACGCTCGCTCAGTGTCGCAGATATGCCGAGGTCTTGCACCCCCAGTGCCTTGAGCCTCGTGACGGTCTCCATCGCCAGGCTGAAGGCGCCGTTCACGCCTCTCACCTCGTCGTGAAGTCGGCCCACCGCGTCTATCGAAACGCGCACGCCGACGCGTCCCATTCTGCGCACATCTGTCTCTATCCGGTCGGGAAGAAGACCGTTGGTCGAGATGACCACGCTGGCCGACGGGTATCTCTCCCGAAGGACTCTCGCTATTTGAACGAGGTCTTCTCTCAGAAACGGCTCTCCGCCGCTGATGTTGATGTTCCGCAGACCGTCCGGTAGCCTGCGATAATCCTCAGGCCTGAGCTCAGGCCCGGGCACCTTCTTCCAGACGTTACACATTTCGCATCTGGAATTGCATCTGTAGGTCACTGCGAGCACTGCCGAGGTCGGCTTCACGAACCACCCATCCTGGAGTCTACCAACTCCTCCAGCATCCTGACCGACCGGCTCAACTGGAATTCTTTAATCACCTTCTCGTGGCCCCGCCTGCCCATCCCGGTGCGGAGATCCTCATTCTTGAGCAATCGCACGATCGCTCCGGCAAGGTCATGCGCGGACCCCGGCTGAACCAGGTACCCGTTGACACCATCTTCGACGAGAGAGGCAACGTCTCCCACCCTGGTCGCCACAACGGGCTTTCTCAAGGCCATGGCCTCGAGCAGGAAAACGGGAAGCGTCTCGACAACGGGATGTGAGCATAGCACGGCCACATCTAGGGCCTGCACGAATCGTCTGCCGTCTCGCCTTTCCCCGGTGAAAATCACCTGCTCGGCGATGCCGAGAGAACGGGCGATTTGCTCAAGGTACGTCTGCCTCTTGCCTCCACCGACGATCAGGAATCGCGAATCGGGAACCTCCCGCCGGGCCATCGCGGCCGCCTCGAGAAAGAGCTCGTGATTCTTCTCGGGTCTCAGAGAGGCGACGATGCCCGCGACGGGACTCTGAGCCGGTACTCCAAGCGCAGCACGAACGTCCTCTCGCGCGGGCGCGTCTCGAAACTCGTCCAAGTCGATCCCGTTCGGGATCAGTGCAATCTTCTCCCCCCTCACGCCCTCCTCATCACGAAGATAGTTGGCCTGATTCCTGCCCACGGCGATGACCCTGTCAACGAACCTCAGCGACCACCGCATCGGGGCGCTCAGACTTCTCTTGCCCCCCCACTGTCTGGTGGAGTGGACGGCAACGAAAACCCTTCTCACGAGCCCGAGAGAGGCGAGACTGCCCAGCACTACCGCATTCTGCTGATCCAAGCAGAAGAGCACGTCCGTCCGGCTCTCTCTCAACGCACGCCGGAGCCGAAAAAGAGCCGCAGGGTCGTACCTGCTGTGCATGATTCCGTTGAGCACGTTGAGCCCCCCCGAAGCGATTTCCTCTCCCATGCGCCCCGGCGTCCTGAGGCAGATCACTGACGGCTCAAACCGGCTTCTGTCGAGCCGAAGTGCGAACTCGCGCACCATTCTCTCTGCGCCCCCGGTCCCCAGCGTCGACGAGAGAAAAGTGACTCGGCAGCGCCTGTGTCGAGAGTCCTTCTCGGTTCCGTGGGCCTTCGAGGCTCCGTCGCCGGGTTTCGTTCTCACCAACAGATTCCTTTGTACGTTCCGATGGTTTCGGAACCGTCTTTTACGATGCGAACCAGGTCGAGGGCAATCTGGTCCTTCCGCAGCTTCTTGCCGATGCCGCTGAAGCCGATGCCCTTGTTCGCGATCACGACCACTTCGGCAAACTGAAGGACCTCGTCCATGGAGGAGCTCATTATCGACGGGAGATAAGGGACTTCCTCTTGAACGAACTGCCTGTTGGCCCCAAGCAGCCTCGAGAGATTCACGTTGTCGTCGTAGACCTTCACCGCGTAGCCCTTGCCGACGAGATTCTCTATGACCTTGACGATCGGGCTCTCGCGCAGATCGTCCGTTCCCGCCTTGAAGCTCACGCCGAGTATTCCAATCTTCTTCTTGCGCGTTTCTTCTATCATCTTCTGCGCTATCCTGACCTGGTTATCGTTGCTTCTCAGAATAGCGTCCATGACGGGCGCCTCAATTTTGAGCTCGCGAAACCTGGCCAGTATCGCGCGCACGTCTTTCGGCAGGCAGGAGCCGCCGAAGGCGAACCCCGGCTCGAGATAGTGCTCGGAAATGGAGAGGCGCTTGTCCATGCAGAAGATCCGCATGACTTCGTGGCTGTCCATCCCCTCCTTCCTACAGAGGTTGCCGATCTCGTTTGCAAACGTGACCTTGAGGGCGTGAAAGCAATTTGCCACGTACTTCGTCATCTCGGCAACCCTGAAAGAGGTCTTCACGACGGGCGCACTCAACGTGGCGAAAACCTCCTCCGCGATCCGCAGAGCACGCTCTTCGTCGGAGCCGAGCAGCGTGAATGGGGGATTGAAAAAATCCGAGACTGCGCTTCCTTCCCTCAGAAACTCGGGGTTGTACACGACCCCGAAGTCGGGACCTGCGCGCTTTCCGGAAGCCTCCTCCATTGCCGGAATCAGCTTGCGTTCGACCGTGCCGGGAAGCATCGTGCTCCTGAAGAGAACGACGTGATACCGGTTCGACTGCGCCAGCGCCTTTCCGATGTTGCGGCAGACTCTCTCCACGAAGCACAGATCAGTCGCACCGTTGTCCTGGGACGGTGTGCCGACGCAGACGAGGCTCACCGTAGATGACGCGACGGCGTCGTCGGCCGAGGACGTGGCGGACAGCCTTTCCGCGGCCTTCATTTCCCGGATCAGATCCTCGAGTCCGGTTTCGACGATGGGGCTTGTCCCCTTCGCCAGACAGTCGACTTTAAAGCTGTTGACGTCCACGCCGATCACGGTGTGACCGAGTTTGGCGAGACACGCCGAAGTAACCGTTCCCACGTAGCCGAGTCCGAAAACCGAAATCTCCATGCTTTCAACTCCCGTTGTCGAAGTCCGGGCCGTCACTCAGGGAGACGTGACCTCGTACTGAGCAGTGTACTCGTCTCCCAGAACCTCCTTCGCGACGCCGAATGTCTCTTCCGCCTCGCCGGCGCTCCCGATGCCGATCACGGTCGACTGAACGCCGGCCTGTCTGTATGCGTAGGTGAGGCCGGAACGCGGATCGACGGAGCCGCCGGCAAGCACCTTCTTCCCCACGAAATAGACGTCGCTCGCCTCTCTTCGCACTTCGAGGCACCTCTCCGGCGTCGGCTGCATCATGAATCCTCGCGGATTGAACGGAGCCTCTATCACCGGGAAGTGAAGCGACATCTCCTTGAGCTTCTTGTAGGTGGTTCCAAGGTTATGTGTAGTGAGGCCGGGAACTGCTCCGGCCTGAAGGACTCTGTCTCTGAAAAGAACCAGGAGGTTCTTCTGATCGGTGACGCAGGCCATGTCCGTGAGAGTTCCGTGGAGCAGAATGAAATTGGGTCGAGTCTCTCTCACGAACGCGATCTCGGTCTTCAGTATGGAATCCACCATCGGTCCAAGATTGCCGGTGACGCCTGCGGAAAGAAGGGCCGGCATGTTCTTGAGCAGCATCTTGATCTTGGCAAGGTTCTTGTCCTGAGTGCCCTCGCCTACTTGACGCGCCATGGCCCCGTAGATGTCCGGGAGGATCGACACGACCGTCATGGAATCTCCCAGTTTCTCTCTCAGCTTCACCATCGCCCTTATTTCCAAGTCCTTGGCGTACGAATGAAAACCCGTCACCCCGACGTCCGCAGCCCGCTCCATAACACGGTAGACGCTCTCGACGCTGGAGAAGCGCCTGCGGAATTCCTTTCTCTCCTCGGCGCCTCTGTAAGAGACGGCATGAAAGGGGTTCGACCCCAGCATTATCTTGGGCAGCTTCATTCTGACTCCTCTATCACCGGCGATATCGTCTTGCCGGTCCTACCCGATTCCTCGAGCGCCTCCACCAGCCTGTCCACCAGATAACCGTCGTACCAGGAAGGACTCGCCGCTCCGCCCGTCAGAATGGAGGCGGCAAACGCCTCCATCTCGTGCGACAGACCTCTGTGCGTGAACCAGAACTCGGTGTGGTACGGAAGGTCCGAAGCGTAGATTATGTGGTCCCCCGCGGGCAGTTCACCCCACTCCCTCTCGACGTACGTCTCTATGCAATCCGGGGTCACGTTCATTGAACCATGGGTACCGGTCAGGTAAACGGAGAGCTCGTCCTTGTCGACGAAGCCGTGATGGCTCCAACCGAGATCGACGACTCCGTGGGCCCCGTTCTCAAATCGACATACGGCCGAGATCAAGTCCGAGAGCGTGGAACTGAAAACGCGGGTCGTGAGCGCCGTGAGTGTTTGGGGTTTGCCGGCGTAGGAGAGAAGAAGGTCAAGCCCGTGCACCGCCAGCGCTCCGTAAAAACCGAATCGTTCCTCTCTGTTCTTCTTCTCGTTCTTCTCCTCGGGTTTGACCACTTCGCTCTTGTAGACGGTGAGCCTGGCGTACTTGAGATCGCCCAGCGCCCCGGAGGCCAGGATCTCTCTGGCCTTCCTGAACGTGACGTGAAATCTCCAGTTGTAGCCGACCTGAGTCTTCACTCCCCGCTTCGCGGCCTCCGAGTGCATCTGAATCGCGAGTGACGAATCCCCGGCGAGAGGCTTCTCGCAAAAAACGTGCTTGCCGTCTCTCACCGCCTTCAGTGCCAGATCGAAATGAGAGGCGTGAGGCGTCGACACGAATACGGCGTCTATCTGTTCGCTCGAGGCGGCCTTCTCATAGCTGGAATAGTGATTCACGCCGAGCTGCTTTCCGGCAAGCCGCGCGAACGTTCCCCTCGCATCCACTACGCAGACGAGTTCATAAACCGAAAGGCCCCTGGCTATGACCCCTCGCACCATGCCCATCTCTCCCATCCCCACGATCGCGATTCTCACCTTCTTCTCCATCAGTTCCTCCAGATCGCCTGCTACGTGTCCGCAGTGACCTTCATGAACTCCCCTTCTCGCTCACAGCGGACGCTGGGCAAAGACGTGACGAGGCCGGCCTGCTCGCTCGCGCGAATCAGAGTCACAGCGCCTCCCCGTGCGTCGAATCTCACGCTGTCCTTCTCTATGCGACACCTGACGTACTTCGGTCTGACCTCAGACTCGAAAAGCAGCTCGCCGTTCCGGACGACCCTGCCGACGTTTCTTCCGAAGAACTCCACGTCCCCGGAGTCCGAGAACTCCCGCATGCAGACGTAGGACGCGTCCGCCTCCAGCCGACCTTCTCCGGCCTGCCCCTTCGAGAAATTCACCAGAGAAGTCTCGTCGAAGTGAGCCGTGCGACGCGTCACCATACTGTAGAGTCTCTCACCGGGCGGGACGCTCGAGAAAGACACCGGGCTCCGCTCTCTTCCTTCCGACTTCTTCTCGGCAATCCGGCGACTGAGGAGGCAGCTTTCGAGGATCACACTTCCCCGAAACCTCCCCCTCAGGGACAGGCAGTCGCAGGGCGTCTTCCGCCAGAATCGTTCCGAGCGCCATCCGAGTATCGGCCGTTCCTGCCCGCACAACAGTTCGCTCTTCTCGCGCCTGATGGAAGGAGAGAAAAACAGCGACTCGCAGGCGGGATCTTCGGTCGCAACTCTCACGGAGTCTCCGTCGTGCGAGAGAAGCGCCCGACCCCCGAAATGAAAATTCTGCTCGTACTCGTGCCAACCCCCCGCGGAGAGAAGATCCACGATGATCACGAGCGCGGGCTTGACGAATATCACTACTCTCCTGTGGGCGACGGCGTCGGGCAGCCGGCCGTATCCGGAGTGCGAACCCGAGACGAGGTCGAAACAGCTCTCCAGAGCCAGGTCCTCGACTGTGGGAACCGCTCTGGTCTTCCACAGAAACGGGCCCATCATCTCGGACTGACTCCGCCCGTCCACCACCACCGTGTTGTGAGCCCTGGTCGACCTGAAGTACTGCCTCCATTCGGGGCGGCTGTGATAAGTGAAAGTGCCGGGATCCACAAGAACTTCCCTGCCGTTCACCGTCATGGTGATCG
This sequence comes from Candidatus Eiseniibacteriota bacterium, assembly GCA_043797775.1. Lineage (GTDB taxonomy): Bacteria > Eisenbacteria > RBG-16-71-46 > JAFGJU01 > JAFGJU01 > JAZDPI01. The sequence continues at coordinate 9,841 of JAZDPI010000037.1, read as the reverse complement.
AGAGGCAATCGGCGTGGCCGTGTGCCGCGATCTTTTCCATGCCCAGCTCGCCGCAGTCAAACACGCAGCAGCTCTCGAGGTCGCCCGTCTCGTCGGTGAGGACGTAGTAGCCGCCCTCGGAGAATACCCGCGAGCTCTTGGCCTCGCCTTTTGCCGGGCCGGCGCTCAGAGCCTCGAGCCGCTCGCAGAGTTTCACGTACCCCTCTCCCCCGAGCACGAAAGCGGCCTCCAGGGGAACGGACACCGGGCCGGCGCCCAGGGCCCGTGTGAATTTCTCTTCGCCGACGAGATGACTGGCGCAGGCCATGAGACTCTTGAAAAGACCTTCCTCTTCTTCGGGGAACAGAACGGTCTGATCGTCGGAATCTCCCAGCGCAGGCATGACCCCGCTGGAGTCGCGGACTCCAAACACAAAATCGCACATCCTGCCGAATCGCTCAGTGACTTCGCAGGGAACCGCAACGTCGTTTCTGCCCGCAAGGAGCAGAGCCATTGCGTAGAGCTCGGTGACGAAACAGTGGTAGTGGAGGGACTGTTCCTTGCTCACTCCGTCGGGGTGAGTCTGCGCGAGTATCTCCCTCCAGAGCACGGAAAGACCTGTCTCCTTCCATTTCCGGGCGTCCGGCGTGTTGCCGAACATCGTGCCGACTGCGAGGAGCGCAAGGGCCTGTGAAATGAGATGGTTGTTGGCCGAGGAGTACGTGGACAGGTTTCTGAACAGGTGCCGCATCTGAAGCCCGGCAGAACGCAATATTACATCGCGCACCGCCGGGGTGAGACCGCCGAAGCCTGCGATGGGAACGATCGCCCACAGCCACGACAAAAGCCTCAGCGCGATCTCGAGAGAGGCGGCCCAATTCACTCCGACGTAAGGGGGATTCCCCTTGATCCACGAACAGAGCTCGCTCACTATCTCTCGCGCATATTCCTCGTTTCCCGTCAGAAAGTAGGCTCTCCCGAGCACGCCGAGGTGCTTGTGCCTGTTGAAGTACCAGACCCAGCGAATCGATTCCTCCGTCTCGGGGTCCTTGAGGTTTATGAGTCTCCAGTATCGGGCGGGACAATTCCTGCCAAGTCTGTAGTCACGCTGCCACTCGATGGCCTTGCCCAGATCATAAGTCTCTCCCAGGATCCTGACTCGATGAGACAGTATCTCGTCTGCCTCCGCAATGCAGGCCGCGGCTGAAGGTGCAAGCCTGGATCTGAGAAGCTCGTCCCCGGGGTCGAAGAAGAACCTGCCCCCGAGCTCAATGCCTTCAGCCGCCCCACGGACTCCTCCGCCTCGAAGCGCCGCCGGCTGAAGGAGACCCACGGAATGGAGCGCGTGGTCCAGGACGTTCAGGGTCTCTCTGCCCAGCCTCACACCCAGCTCGCCCGGACTCATCACCCGCATTCTGTTTATCTTCCAGATGAGACTTTTCATTGAACTTCGCGCAGGGCCTCTTTGACTGAACGAACGACGTATTCCTGCTGTTCCATCGTCAGCTCGGGGAAGATGGGAATCGCCAGCGACTCCTCCGCCGCTCTCTCACAATTGGGAAGCTGACCCTTGCCGTATCCCAGGTCCTTGAAGCACTCCTGCAAATGCAGGGGGAGCGGATAGTAGACGTCGGTTCCCACACCCTTCTTCTTGAGAAATTCCTTCACCGCGTCTCGCCTGCCGAGCCTCACAACGTACTGGTTGTAGATCGAGACGTTGTTGTCTCTGATCTTGGGAGTCACAAGATTAGTGTCCTGTAGAAGCCTGTCGTAGGCGGCGGCGTTCTGCCGTCGCTTTTCGCTCCAGCGATCGAGATGCCTGAGCTTCGCCAGGAGCACCGCGGCCTGAAGCGCATCGAGCCTGCTGTTGAACCCGACCACCTTGTTGAAGTACTTGGGTCTCGCACCGTGCACGCGCAGAAGCCGGACCCTGTCGGCGAGCTCGGAATCGTCAGTCACGACCATCCCGCCGTCGCCGTACGCGCCCAGATTCTTACTGGGGTAGAAACTGAAGCAGCCGGCGTTTCCCATCGAACCGGCTTTCATGCGATTCTGCGTCGCCCCGATCGCCTGGGCCGCGTCTTCGATCACGAAAAGACCCCACTCCCTGGCCAACTCGAGAATCGGTCCCATGTCCGCACATTGGCCAAAAAGGTGCACGGGCACGATGGCCTTGGTATGACGTGTGATTCGCTCCGCAATCTGTGACGTGTCAAGATTGAACGTTTCCGGATCTATGTCGACAAAGACCGGCCTCGCCCCGGCGTTCCACACGGTCCCCGCAGACGAGAAAAAGCTGTACGAGGACGTGATCACCTCGTGGCCGGGTCCGACTCCGCAGGCCTTGAGAGCGAGAAAGAGAGCGTCCGTGCCCGACGCGACGCCGACCGCGTGCTTCGCGCCGCAGTACTCGGCGATGCGGGCCTCAAGCTCCTTCACGGGCTCCCCGAGTATGAAGTTACAGTTCGCGACTATGCCGGCTATCGCAGAATCAATCTCATCTTTGATGGAGAGATACTGCTGCTTCAGATCAAGGAACGGAACCTCCATCTGATCCTCCTCCACCTGTGTTCTTGGCCTACTGGTTCTCCAGGAGCTGTTCTTTGGGCACGTCCCGCCAGATCCTCGCCGGGACGCCGACGACGATCTTGCGCGCAGGAACGTCGCTCGTCACGACGGACCCGGCCGCCACGAGTGCGTCTTCTCCTATGGTCTTGCCGGGAAGAATGATCGCACCGGTGCCGATCCGGCCGCCCCTCCTGACGGTGACTCCTCCGTAGTGCTTGAAGCGCTCTTTCGTTCTGCCCACGAAGTTGTCGTTGGACGTCGATACCTGCGGCGCGATGAAAACGTAGTCCTCCAGGGTCGAGTAGGCGGTTATGTAGCTCTCCGTCTCCAGCTTGCAGAAGCTCCCGATCTTGCAGAGATTCTCGACGGTGACTCCCCTGCCGACGATCGTGCATTCCCCGACGGTCACGTTTTCTCTGACCGTGGCCAGATCCGCTATCAGGACCTTCCGGCCGATCGAGCATCCCCTGTAGACGACGGCGGAAGTGCCTACGATGCATCCCTCCCCTATCCGCGTGGGAGGGAGCTCGGGTGTCTCTTTGAGAACGCTTATTGCGGCCTTCATGGGGAGCTTGCCCAGCACGGCGTTGTCGTCGATTCTCACGTTTGCCCCGATCTCCGTGTCCGGATGGATCACGACTCCATTCCCTACGACGCAACCGGGGCCCAACGACGCCCGCTCCCCGATGACGACGTACAAGCCCAGCGTGCAGCTTGGATCCACCTTCGCCGTTTGCGCAATCGCCCTTTCCATTCCGCCTCCCCCGGGCAACACTCAGTCGGTCTTGCCCCAGTGTTTGAACTCGTTCGAAGCGCGCTCGTAGTCGCTCATTCTGCCCACGTCGATCCACGGCTCTGTTATCTCGAAAACCGCCACCTTCTTCTTCGCTTCGAGAAGAAGCCCGACCAGCTCCGGAATGTCGATTCGGCCGGATCTGTGAAAATCGAACACCTCGGGATTCATGGCGTATATGCCGGCAAGAACGAGATGAGAGGTTCTCGGTTTCTCAACCACTTCTCGAACCAGGCCACCCGATACTTGCAGCACACCGTACGGAATCTCGGTGCAGTAGTTGACGGCGCCGACCGTCATTTGCGCGTCGCTGTCCAGATGGTGCTTGTAGAATCTCGCGAGATCCAACCCGGTCAGAACATCGCAGTTCATCACGAGGAAGGGTTCCTTCACGATTCCCCTGAGAAGAAATACGGCACCTGCGGTTCCGAGCGTCTCGGGCTCGGTCGTGTATTCCAGGCTGACGCCAAACCGCGACCCATCACCGAAGTAGGACTTCACGAGATCCGCCTGATACCCCGTGGTGATGAACGCTCTCGTGAAGCCGGCCCGCTTGAGTTGAATGAGTATGATTTCCAGTATGGGCCTCTCGCCGATCGGCAGAAGCGGCTTCGGAATAGTGTAGGTCAGGGGTCTCATCCGCGCACCGAGCCCACCTGCCATCACGACTGCGACCATGCTCTTCTCCATGTTTGTCCGGACTAGATCGCGTATGCCTCAGGTTTGTACAGCGCGAAATGGTCCGAAATCCAGTCGACCGTCTTCCGCAATCCCTCGTCCAGCGAAACGGACGGCTCCCATCCGGTCAGTTCCCTGGCGCGCGACGTGTCTGCCACGAGCCTCTCCACTTCGCTCATGGCGGGCCTCAGTCGCGCAGGGTCAAACACGACTTTGACCTCCTTGCCCACTATCGCACAGACCTTGTCAACCAGCTCCCTTATCGAGGTCTCCGTGCCCGACCCTACGTTCGTCACTTTTCCGACGGCGTCGGCGCACTCGGCGACCTTGATGAACCCGGCCACGGTATCGTCCACATATGTGAGATCGCGCGTGGGGTGCGTCGCCCCCACGTAGATGGTGTCCTTCGCTATGACTTGCGCTATGACCGACGGTATCACGGCCCTGGCGGACTGCCGGGGGCCGTACGTGTTGAACGGCCGGATTATCGCCACCGGCAGCTCGAATGACCTGTAGAAGCTCTCCGCCAGTTGATCCGCTCCGATCTTGCTTGCGGAATACGGAGACTGACCGCAGAGCGGGTGTGCTTCGTCTATGGGAACGTAGCGGGCCGTGCCGTAGACCTCACTCGTCGAGGTATGAACGACCTTCTGCACGCTTTGATCTCTCGCCGCGCAGAGTACGTTGAGGGTTCCGCCAACGTTTGTCTGGACGACCTCCACCGGATGAACGTACGAGTACGGTATGGCGATGAGCGCCCCGAGGTGAAACACGACGTCCACGTCTCCGCACGCTCCCCGCACCGCCTCGGCGTCCCTCAAGTCCCCCTGGATCACCTGGATCTTCTCCCTCGTCTGGGGGGGAAAGGCGTCTATGAAACCGCACGTGCCCTTGGAGTTGTACCGAACAAAGGCCTTCACTGCGGCCTTGAGCGACACAAGTCTCTCCACGAGATGGCTTCCTATAAAGCCGCCTGCTCCGGTCACAAGGACTCTCTGCTCCTGCCAGTTCATCCTCACGTTCTCCTTTCCCCGGGCTTGCTGTTCGGTAGCGGACCTTCTCTGTCGAGCCTCTCCCGCCAGTAGCCTAGTAGGTCAGACAGGGTTTGTTCCAAGGGAATCTCAGGTTTCCAACCAAGCAACTTCCGTATCTTCGAATTGTCGCCCTTCTGATAGCTGACGTCAGCGTGCTTGAATCTGCCAGGGTCAACCTGGATCCGGACCGGCACGCGTGCCATCGAGACAAGCGTTTCGAGCACGCTCCTCATGCTCACCGCCTCGCCCGAGCATACGTTGAACACTTCTCCGGCAGCGGCTTCCCTGGCGACCAGCACGTACGCGGCCACCACGTCCCTCACGTCACAAAAATCCCTTTGCGTCTCGAGGTTGCCCACCGCCACCGTGCCTCCCCTCTCCATTTCACACATCACGATCTGTCTCGCAAAAGCGGAACAGGCCATGTGTGGGCTCTCCCCGGGTCCGGTATGGTTGAACGCCCTCGTTCTGAGGATCTTGAGACCCGTGGTGCGGCCGAACGAATGAGCGAGCGTCTCCTGCGCGAGCTTGCTTGCCCCGTAGACGCTCTCGGGCTGAAGCAACCCCTCTTCGTGAAGGGCACAATTCTCTATCGGCTGCCACGGGGCGTAGACACCGCTGGAGCTCGTCACTAGCACTCTTGAGTCCGGAGCGACCTCCAGAAGGGTGACGAGGAGATTCTCGGTACCCGCGACGTTCACCCTGTAGAGCTCCTCGAGGCCCCCGCGACTGACGTCGCTCTTCGTCACCGCTGCGAGATGAAACACGTGGTCCGGTCGAAAGTCGGTCACGAGCCTTTGGAGCCGCGGCGCATCACAAATGTCCACTTCCATCAGATCGAAGTTCGGCCTCTTCGACCTCATCCGCGGGTTCAGGCCCGCGTCGTTCGTGATGCCAAGGATCGACCACCCTCCGGCGAGCAGGTGCTCCACCAGATGGGTGCCGGCGAACCCGTTGGCACCGGTAACCAGGGCTTTCACCTTTACTCCAATCCCCCAATCAGGCTACAAACTGCTAATTCTACTACTTCTTTATACTTATCGTCAAGAAAGGCCCCCTCCATAACCTCGAAGAGAGGACACCCGTGGGAGGTAACCCCATGTATCACAAACAATTATGATCCGACTGGTCGCAGGCGCCGACCCCGGCCGCGGTACCAGCGTCCGCCGTTCCCGCGCTGCTGCCTCCCCGAGGGCCTCAGGAGCGGGACGGCCTTACCGCACTTGAGTAAACCTCAAGGAGAACGCTCAGGTTCTCGTCGCCCTCCTCCCTGATGTCCGAAGGAGCGCCCCCGCCCTTTGATCTCAACGCTCCCCCGAGCTTGGCTGCAAGATCGCCGGTCTCGCCCTTCCTGTAGAGGATGACACCGCGGGGGCGGAACGGCGTGTCGCTTGCGACGGTGGGCACGCCCAGGCAGAGGGCTTCCCTGACGGAGACTGAATCTCCGTCCACGAGCGTGGTGCGAAGGAAGGCGTCTGAACGCTTGAGAAGGGAGACAAAGCTGGGTAGATCCTTCTGAATGCTGACGTGTTGCCCGAGCCCCAGCAAGAGGACGGCATCACGCAGGTCAGCCTCGTAAGAGGCGCCGCCGTATTTCGTGAGGACCAGGACAAGACCGATCCGCGGGAACTCGTTCCGAAGTCGAGCAACTGCGTCCAGCGCATCCGGAAGGCCGTACTCCCGGCTGGCGGCGCCGGTGCAGCTGACGACCGGAGAATGGGAGTCGACGAAAACCTTCAGGTCGTCGGGCACGCTCGAGTCGCCCTGTGACGGGGCGAAGCGGTTGCTCATCCTCCAGACCCGCTTCTTGGGGGCGAGACCGGACACGACTTCTTCGATTTCGGAGTTACAGGCAATAAGAGCGTCGCACACGCGCAGGCCCGCCGCAGCAGCGCTTCTGGCGAACGGCCGCAGGCCTTCAACGAAGTCCTTGAACGAACCCCCGACCAGGGACACCACGCATCGCCTCCCCCTCAGCTTGGCCAGCGCAACGCAGAGCATGCCCAACCAGAAGGATCTGTAGCTTGCCGAGAAGTAGTGGAAGAGCTCGCTTCGCGACGCAAGGAAGGCCCTGAGCAGTTGAAGGAACTGTACGGCTCTGTTCGTGGTGTTGAAACTCGTGACGTGGGTGCCCGAGGGGCTCCCGGTCCCGAGATTGAACACTTCGACCGTGAATCCCTCGCTCCTGAGGGCGACTTCCACCTGTGCGATGAGAGAAGCGACCCCCCCGTAGGGCGGGGGGTAGTGTCCGATGAGAGTCACCTTCATTTGCCTGCCTGACCAGGATGTTGTGATTCTCTTTCCGCTTGCATCTTCCTCCGCAGTTCCGCCTGTCTCAGTGCTTCCGCGTAAGTGTTCAGCACGTTCCTCTCCAGCACTTCCTCCGAGTGATGAGTCACCACGAAGTGCCTGGCCCTCTCCCCCAGTTTCGCCGCCAAATACGGATTCCGCAGAATCTCGCACACTCGTCCGGCGAATTCCCTGGGGCTGTCCGCCCGCAGGAGATCCCTTCCCGGTCTGGCCAGAATTCCGTCCATGCCGACGCTGGAGCTCACAATCGCCATCCCCATGGCCATGCCTTCGAGAGTCCGCACCCTGACCCCACCGCCGAAACGCAGCGGAACAACCTGCACCATGCAGCGTCTCACGTGACTCGTAATGTCTTCCACGTTAGCGGAGAGGATGACTCTCTCTCCATCAGCCAGCTTCTGCACCGCGGCGGGCGGCCTGCGGCCCACGATGAACAGTCGAGCCTCCGGCACTCCGTTGAGGACGAGCGGGAATATCTCCCTGCAGAAAAAGAGAATCGCGTCTATGTTGAAGTCTGCGTCCAGGGCGCCGAGAAAGACGATCGACGCCGGGATTTTCTCCTCGGCGGAGGGGGAATACTTCTCGCAGTCAATCACGACCGGCAGGTACCTGCAAATGCCCCTGATGCCGGCGAGTCTCTCCACGAGGGTGCCGTCACTCCTGGAGAGAGCGAACACCATGTCGAACTCGGAGTATGCGCGCACCTCGCGCGCTCTGACGGACGCGATGGTCCTCTTTGCCGAACGCCTCGGCCAGAAACCGGCCGTCGAGGCAAGTCTCCTTTCGTGACGCAGAAAATCTATGTCGTGCTCGAGGAGGACCTTGCAGGGCACCTCGGCGAGCCGCGCCGCATCCGCCGTGAACCAGTACTCGAACTGAGCCATCTCGTACTTGGACGAGCGGGTGACTTCCGCCACAGTTCTCCTGAGAAGCGGCGAGGCGCAGTAGAAGGTCTCGAGGGGAAACCCGGTCAGGGAGGACTGCAGGGAATACTTACCCTTGTAGTAGAACGAGTGAAGCCTGCTCTTCTTGTTGGGCAGAAGGAACGTGAACACTTCCTTGCAGAAGGGCTTGAGCCCTTCCGCCTTCGAGGCGTCCTCTTTGCTCGCCAGCCCGCACAGGAGGCTCACCTCGAAGTGCCTTGACAGAAGCTTCAGCAGATTGAAGGTGACGACCTTTGTTCCCTGATCAGGGGGATACGGGAGGAGCGGCTTTATGATCAGTATTCTCGCCATAGTAATCTGCCCGCAGTAGTCTGCCGGCCTCCCCGGGCCGGGTAACGTTCCCACAACGCGCTCAGGGTTCTCCGGTCTAACTCGAACCTAGCGTCTCAGAAGCGAATCGTACACGCACTCCACTTGACGAGCCATCTCCTGGGCGGTGAAGCCTTCTTCCAGCACGAGTCTGCCCGCGCCGCCCATTTCCCTGGCCTCTTCGGGGTTCGACGCCATCCTCTCCATCGCCTCAAGGAGTGAAGCAGGATCGCCGGGAGACACCAGGTATCCGGTGCTACCCTCACGTATGACTTCAGGTATTCCATATATTCTGCTGGCAATAACGGGCTTACCGGCGCCCATCGCCTCAAGGATTACGAACGGCATCCCTTCAACCAGAGAGGGCACCACCAGGCAGTCCATCGTCTTCATTATGGCAGGAATGTCGCTTCTCTGCCCTAGAAAAAACACTCTCCTCTGAAGCCCCAGCTCGCGGACTCCGGCCTTGAGCGGCGCTTCTTCGCTGCCTTGTCCAACGATCAGTAGAGTGCTCTCAGTAGCGCCCCGGGACTGCAGCCTCGCGAAGGCCTCCAGGAGGAAGCGATGCCCCTTTCTTTCTATGAGGCTCCCGACCGCGGCGAACACGAATCGCTCCTCCTCAACGCCCGTCAAATCACGGATGGGCAGAGCAGAGGTCCCTTCAATCTCCGCCGGATCTATGCCGTTGTGTATCACCGTCACCTTCGCCGGCTTGATCCCGTGCACGTCCGTAAGAAACGGGACGTTAGAATGTGTGATCGATACTACTCGGTCCAGGAACAGCGAGGAAAACCGCTTGGCCACGTGTCTCTTCCACAATTTCTCCACCATGGCCAGATGCTCGGTGCTGACGACGTGACGGCAGCCTGCGGCTTTCGCAAGCGGAACAACCAGGCTTGCCTGGGCATCATACGTCCCGGCCAGATTCACGTGCATGATCTCGGGTCTCTGCCGTCTCACCAGCGAGAAAAGGTCCAGATAGCCAGGGACGTCGTACGGTCCGCACAGGGTCGTCTCGAAGACGCTCACCCCGGAGGACGCAAGCGCCGCGGGGAAGGCCCCCAACCCGGCTCCCCTTCTCATCACGAAACATGGTTCGTACTTCTCTCTGTTGAGATGAGAGATGAGAAGCTCCAGGTACCGTTCGGCGCCCCCGAAATACGGTGCATCGCTGAAGTACATTACTCTGGTTCGCTCACTCATTGCGTCGGCTCGGTGACCAGGGC
>JAZDPI010000033.1:0-2308 GCA_043797775.1 Candidatus Eiseniibacteriota bacterium | reverse complement strand
CGAACGTGTGTTCGAACTCCATGCCAGAGCCGTCCGTCCCGTACGGAAGGGGTGGCTTCTTGGACTTCTGCCGCCGGTAGTCCCCGTAGGTGTACTCCGTGACGAGATCCGTGGTCTGGTCGTCTCCCAGCTGGTGCTCCTTGAGCACGTTCTGCTTCGCGTAGAACTGCTGGTGACTCTCAGCGCCGACGACGTACTTGAAGTAGGAGAGCAGCCCGCCGTCCGTCTGGAACTGGTACTCCCAGGCTTCTCCCGTGAGGCCGGGATACGTCATCTTCGTCTTCAGATTCAACTCGTCGGCACCGCTGTCGTGGTCCGACTCGATCGTCGTGGTAACGGCTTGTTCCGACTCATTGAGGGCCAGCTGCGCCGGCTCTTCCACGGAGACCAGATTCCCGATGGCGTCGAAGGTGTGCTTCACGACCTTGGTGTCTGGGCGAGTCTCCTCCACTGTGTAGTCTGCCCCGCATGCAGACAGGTCCACGCTGGGGTACAAGTAGTTCGTCGTTCCCCCCGCCGTCTCAGTGGAGAGCCACACCGGCATTCGGTCGGAGGATACGCGCACGTGTTTCACTCTGACGCCCGTGTACGGCTCGTCGTTGACATTGACTCTTTCGAACTCCGCCGCGAACGAGTAGTCGTCGGACGCATCCAGTGGGGTGCCGATCTCTAGCTTTTCGAGCCAAATCCGCTCGGCGACGGCGTCGGGCTCTTGAGTGGAGAGCTGGCCAGGACGCGACGCTTCTAGCTGCTTCGTGATCTTCACTTGAATCACTCGATGGAGCGTGCCCTGACCATCGACTCCCGTCTCAACGTCCGGCAATGTGATCATCGTCAGACAGTCCTGGTCGGGTTCCCCCACGTTTCCATAGGTGAAGAGGCACGAGCGGCCGAACTCGTCACTTATTTCGAAGATCCGACCAGGGTTGAAGCCGATCTCCCGTCCCGCCTGATCTCGAAAGCCAACCAGTTGCCCGAACCGGTTGTAGAGGTAGTAGGTCCTGAGTCCGTCGCGCGTCTCCTTGTAGATACACCTTGCGGCAAGCTGGACATGCGCCATGGCCCGCGGGTCTTCCTCAGGAATCTCTACTCCGGGCGGAAGCGTCCCCTGCTGTCCCCCGTGGGGTAGCTGCGCGGCCGTCAGGCAGAATCGTGTGTCCTTCTGCTTGAAGAAGCCGGAGTAGACCGTCTTCGTGCCGTCGGCATCCATGATGACCACGTTGTCGCAGTTCCAAGCCAGAATCTCCTGGGTACCCCAGCTCGCCACGAACCGGTTGTACACGTCCGGAGGGTTATCGATGAGATCTGTCAGGTACGGGTCGGCCGCGCCGAAGAAGACCGGGTTGCCTGATGTACGCGGCGGCATTCCCGCCTGGCCGGACTTCCAGAGGAACTCCTCAGGACCCTCCGCTGGAGTGCCATCGACGTGCATCCACTGACAGAGGGACGAGTTCTGGTGGAGGATCGCCCACTTCGTCGCGGGCATGCCGGCGAAGAAGGGTGCGCTCTGCATCGTCAGGGAACCGAGGGGAACACTGTCTTGCGGCGGACCGACGTTAAACCAGATTTCCGGGTTCCCGCCTCGCAGGCGGGTCAGCGTCGGCGTGGAGTTCACCAAGTCCCGGATTTGCCACATCTCCGATTGTGCCGTGTTGCATTCAGTCAGCTCCGTTTGCGTGAGCGGGATCAACTTGTTGATCACCAGACGGTCTTCCATGTTCAGGGAGGCGAACTGGCCGAGAATTCCGTTGCGCTGGACGCCGCTGCGGAGGTTCACCTTCAGCTCCAGGTCATCGCCGTTGATTCCCGTGAGGCGGATACCCGTGGGCAGGGAGACCTCGACCTGGCCGGTCGCGAGATTCACGCCGTAGAAGTCATGGAGCGTTGCCCCGCCCGGTGGGGTCATGCCGTGAAGCTCGTACGTATCCCCGTCGAAGGCCTCCATCATGTCCTGCAGGACTTCTGGCGCCATCGTGGCCGAGATGATCTCATCTCCGATCGCCAGGGGATCTCCCCAGCAGTACAGGTCCATCAGCGATTCGGCGGTGGGCTTCCACTTTGCGCGATGGACTGCGTTGATGTAGGGGTCGTTCGTGAGCATGCCCGGGATCTTGTCCGCGCACGTGACGTTCATGTCTGGGTTGTCCGGGTCAATGTGGTTGACGTAGGTGAAGGCAGGGTCACAGTAATCACGGGGGCTACCAGGTCCGGGGTCACCAGTGGGCACTTCTCCGCACTTGCAGCTCGGTCCGGGCCACGGGTGCTCGTTCCCGATCGGAATCTCCCAGCATGCCCCAATGGGTCCTCC
>JAZDPI010000030.1:0-2458 GCA_043797775.1 Candidatus Eiseniibacteriota bacterium | reverse complement strand
CTGAACCGCGTGGCCTGGGGCAACTCAAACAAGGAGATCGCCAGGCTGTTTGATATCAGTGAGAACACGGTCAAGAACCACCTCACCTCTATCATGCAGAAACTCGATGCCAGAGACCGCACCCACGCTGTCGTAATTGCGCTGCGTCAGGGATGGCTCTCAATATAGCCGAGGAGGACATCGTGTCACGTACAGTCACAGAGCAGAAGATTGGCGTCTTCCTGGTCGCTGAGAGTCTTATTGCCCGCCTGGGAGCACTCCTCCTGATTTCGCAGCAAGAAGACATCGAAGTGGTCGGGGAAGCCGGTGATGCCGATGAGGCCTTTTCAATAACCGGCGATATCACACCTGAGACCGTGGTGCTCCACGCCATTCCTCCGAAAGGCAGCCTCGAGCTGACGGCCCGGCTGAGGGAGGTCTTGCCCGAGATATCCGTGATCGTACTGGCTGAATATGAAGATGACGATGGGCTCCTCCGGGCGATTCTGGCCGGGGCATCGGCATTCATCACCAAGGTAAGCACCAGGGAAGAGATCTTCGATACCATCAGAAAGGTGGCTGACGGCGAACGGCTTATCAGCCGAAACGTGCTCAGGCGGCCCAGAGTTGCCCGCCGAATCCTGGAGCGATTCCAGAAACCATCGTCAGTGGCGAAAGGTCTCGAGCCGCTCGTGGCTTCTCTCTCCGCCACTGAAGAGGACGTGCTCGAACGAATCGCAAAGGGTAACCCCAGCAGGGAAATCGCTGCCTACTTCAACATCAGCGAGCCGGCCGTTGCGCACCACGTTGCGTCCATACTGCACAAGCTGGACCTCAACGAGCGAACACGGACCATCGCAGAGTCGCTCCTGATCGGGGAGGCAAGATGAGTGACACCAGCGGCATTGTGTTTAAGCAAGGCTCTCCTCCAAGACCTGGAAGGTCGGCGAAAGAGGAATGCGCTATGAAGCCCGCCTGGCTCTGGGGGAGGCAGTTCAACATAGTAGAAGAAGGGCTTTCCCCGTCCCAGGTCATCTCCTTCGTCGCAGAGCTGATCGACCAGCAGAGGGCCCTTGCGGAAAGGGTGAGACATCTTACCGTCGCCAATGATAGATTGCTCTTCTACTTCAAGAACCTCGTTGCCGAGACCAGGATCCTTGAGGAAGAGATGGGACAGGCAGACATTCTGAAGGTACGAGAACCGTCCGCTTTTTCCGTTACAGTGTTGGAGGCAGGGAACAACGGGCACAAGGGACACCCTGGAGCAGAGACAGACTGCGGATTCCCGCCTGATCTCGCCGGTACCGGCGAGGACGAAACACTGGAAAAGACGGGTGAATCAGCGGAGCCAGCCGCTTCCGTGGACAGCTCTCCCCTTTTCGAGGGGGAGATAGAGATAATCGTCGCGCCGCCGGTAGACATGGCAAAGCTGGTGCGCCTGCGAAGGAACCTGCAGAACGTGGTACATCTGAAGGTCTTGCGCACCGACGGCTGCTGGACGGGCGCGAACGTATTCACCGCGTTCATTGATAGGCCACTGCCGCTCATCAGCTTACTGACGGCGATGCCGGATGTGAAAAAGGCCGGCTCATGGACTGACAGAGAAAAAAGGGCTGACGATGGTTTTCCCTGGGGCCTGGCCCTTGAGGAAAAGCTCGGAAACTGGATAGCGCAGAAGATAATCGTATGGCTCAAATCTGTGGAGGGTGAAGAGAAATGAGAATAATCGGCAGCAGCACGAAAGTAACAGAGCTCTGGGGGCAGGAGTTTGAGGTTGTCAAGGAAGGGCTTTCCGAATCACAGGTAATTGCCTTCGTCACCGAGCTCTTCGAGGAGAACAAGGCCCTGACACGGAAGACGGAGCGCCTCGATTTTCTGCAGAAACTGGCCGAAAAGACCGTGAGGGAGGCTGACGAGCTGGCCGCGAGCGTGAGACAACAGGCGGAGGAAGAGGCAACCACGATCCTGCGCAAGGCCAAAGACGATGCCGCCGAGATCAAGGCACACGGTGAAGAGGAAATCGCGCGTTTACTGGACGCGAGCCGGGAGAAACTGGAAAGTAGACTAAAGCAGAAAGCCGATGAAGTCTATCACGGGATCCTGCAACGGCTCGAAGGGGCGGTGACAGAGGTATGGGCAACCGCGCCGGCCCCGGAAGACGCTGGCCAGGACCTGACTCAGCAGCAGGCCTTTGCCCCCGCGCCGTACGAAGAAGAAAGAGGCAAGCCAGTGGCCGCAGGCTCGGCCTTCGAAGGGAAGGTGGACTTGCTGGTAACGCCGCCGGTTGACCTGGCACAGTTCATGAGATTCAGAAAGGAGCTGCAGGCCCTTCCTCAACTGAAGATAACGCAGATAACGAGTTCTCAGAAGAGGGGTAGTACTATTAGCACCATACTGGAGGAGCCGACCCCCCTTCTTGATGTACTGAACGGAATGCCCGAAGTGCGCCAGGCCACACCAGAGACTACCGGCGAAACGG
>JAZDPI010000207.1:0-3495 GCA_043797775.1 Candidatus Eiseniibacteriota bacterium | reverse complement strand
AGGTTGAGGCAGAACTACTACACCGACTTCGAATGCATGGCGAGGTCGCACTTCACGATTCCCGTCTCGGTAATAATCCCCGCGCACAACGAGGAGAAAGTGATAGTCCAGTGCGTGAACTCGGTTCTGTCCATGGACTATCCCGAGTTCGAGGTCATTGTCATCAGCGACGGGTCGACGGACGCCACGTTCGAGCTTCTCAGTCGGGCCTACCGCCTCGTCGAGAGACGTGCGGTCTACCGCAAGAGCCTGCCGACTTCAGAGGACATGGTCGTTTACAAGTCCCTGGTGGTCCCCAACCTCACCGTGGTGGAGAAACCTCACACCGGAAAGAGCGACACGCTCAACATGGGGATCAATCTGGCCAGGTATCACCTGTTCTGCAGCATAGACGCCGACTCCATTTTCGAGTCGAACGCTCTTCTCAGAATTGTGAGACCCATTTTGGAGAATCCCGACGTTGTAACCGCGGTCGGGGGACAGGTGCGAGTCGCAAACGGTTGCGTGATAGAGGACGGCAGGATAAAAATCCCGAGGGTTCCGCGCAGACTGCTGCCCGCTTTTCAGGTCGTCGAGTACCTGAGGGCGTTCGTCGCGAGCAGGCTCGGGTTGAGCCGCATAAACAATCTCCTGATCCTCTCGGGGGTGTTCGCCCTCTTCAAGAAGGACGTCGTGATAGACGCCGGCGGATACAAGCCCAGCACCGTCACGGAGGACATGGAACTTGTCGTTCGGCTTCACAGGCTCCTCAGAGAGCGAAAGCAAAAGTACGGAGTCGTCTTCCTTCCCGACCCCATTTGTTGGACGGAGGTGCCCGCGTCCCTTCGCAACCTGTATCGGCAGAGGAACAGGTGGCACCGAGGTTTGATCGAGTCGGTGGTACTGCATTTCCGCATGATGTTCAATCCCAGGTACGGAAGCGTGGGGCTGATCGGCATGCCCTACTACTTCCTCTTCGAGCTGCTGGGTCCCCTCGTGGAGTTCTTGGGGTATCTTCTGATTCCCCTGGCGTACTATCTGGGCATACTGTCCATGGTCTACCTGGTGACCTTCCTGCTTCTCGCCATCGCGGCCGGGACACTCCTGTCCACTCTGGCCGTCTTCCTCGAGGAGGCCAGCTTCGGCCTCTACAGAGGGTGGGGCGACTTCGCACGACTCATGGCTCTGGCCATGTTCGAGAATTTCGGCTACAGGCAGCTCACGCTCCTCTTCAGAGTCAAGGCGACCGTTGACTGGATCTTCGGACGACGCGACTGGGCCAAGACCAAGCGGGAAGGCATGTAGCCGGAGCCGGCGGCCCTCCGGCCCCTCCGTTTAAGCCCCCGGCGTGCGGGGCAACAACTCTTCGAGCCCTTGACAGGCCATGCCTTCTCAGGCAAGCCGACGCCTTTGCGAGCTCTTAGCAGACGTCTTCTCTCACGCGGCCCGGACACCTTTGCAACCCCTTGACAGCTTGTCCTCTATCTGGTACGTTTCACTCACGGGGTGTGCGTAAGTGAGCCCAGTCTGGTACCGGTGGTGTATAGATATAGCTTGGTATTCAGCATCGCGACCGCGCTTTTCATTCTCGGCTTGAGCCTTCCTGCTCTGGGCGAAGGGCTTGAGCCACCGCTTCATTTGGCCTCCGGCGACACGCCCTCGGATTCCGGCAAGAGCATAACGCTCGAGTGGACCCTCTCTCCTTCCGATCTGGGCCAACCCTCCTTTCGCTACGAAGTGTTCCGTTCTACCAGCAGCGACACAGGTTTCTCGATCATCGCCTCGGTGCCGGGAGGAACGACCGGTTACCTCGACGCGGACTCGGGCCAGGGGAGCAGGATCGAGAACGGCCGGCCGTACTACTACAGGGTGAGGGCGAGCGACGGGGTCTCTTTTTCCAGCGCAGCGGTGGCCGGTCCGGCGTCAGCGTCGGCCGACTGGTACGACGCGGGAAGGACCAACCTCCTCGTTTTCATCGCGGTTTTCTTCGTCCTTGTTCTCGTTTTCATACAACGCGCAGGCAGGGGAGTCGCGCTTCACGTCAGGAAAATCCCCGGACTCGAGGCCATAGAAGAGGCCGTCGGGAGAGCGACGGAGATGGGAAAATCCGTTCTCTACGTGCCCGGCATCGACGACGTGAACAACATACAGACCATTTACAGCATGGTGATTCTGGGCAACGTCGCCCGAATCGTTGCGAAATACGGCACTCCTTTGATAGTACCGGTGTGCCGGGCCTTCGTGGTACCTCTCGCCGAGGAGACCGTCAAGCAGGGGTACCTGGACGCGGGGCATCCGGAGGCATACAATCCGAACAACATACGGTACCTCTCCGACGAGCAGTTTGCGTTCACGGCCGGAGTCGACGGCATAATGCTGAGGGAGAAACCCGCCGCCAACCTTTTCCTAGGCTCGTTTTTCGCCGAGTCCCTGATACTCGCGGAGACCGGGTTCAGCACCGGAGCCATCCAGATAGCCGGGACCGCGAACATACATCAGCTTCCGTTTTTCGTGGTGGCCTGTGACTACACCCTGATAGGAGAAGAGTTCTTCGCCGCGAGCGCCTATCTGTCTCGGGATCCCAGGCTCCTCGGGACGCTCGTGGGTTCCGACTGGATGAAGGTTCTTTTGGTCGGGTTGCTCCTGACCGGAGCGCTTCTGGAAACGTTCGGCGTCACGTCTCTCACGCAGTGGTTGGTGACGCAGTAGGAGAGCGAAGAGCGGCGGGCACTGAGGGGGCGAGGGAAACGGGGCAGCCGGTGGCGCAGTGGGGACGACAGAAGGAGGCGCCGTTTGAAAGCGAAGCCTGGATTCGAAAGGGAGCTGGGATTTGAAACGTGAGATTCCGCTCATAATAACGGCCGTGTTCGGCTCCTTCATGGTGATCGAGTTTTTCGTGCCGCACCCTGCCGTGTCCGGCTTCGGCGAAATGCTCCAGCAGTGGGCGATCATAGTCGTGGCTTTCGCCTACGTCCTGGGCGTGGCAAACATCGCCCGCGTCAACGGCGAGAAGATTTCCAGACGGTCCAGGGACTGGCCCTACTCCCTTCCTCTTCTGGCAGGACTTGCCTTCATGATGACGGTGGGGATCCTGTTTGGCGTGGGCGAGAGAACGCTTTTCAACGATTTCTACCTCTACGTATACGCGCCGATGTCGGGCACGATGTTTTCCCTTCTCGCATTCTTCATCGCGTCGGCGGCCTTCAGATCGTTCCGAATCCGATCCGTCGAGGCGGGGCTCCTCGCGATCGCGGCGGTCATCGTTATGCTGGGACGGGTGCCGGTGGGTGCGGAGATGTGGGACAAGCTGCCGGTCATCTCTGATTGGATCATGAACGCGCCTCAGATGGCCGCCAAACGGGCGATTCTGATCGGGGCCGCCCTGGGTGCCATCTCGACGGGTCTCAAGGTGATTCTGGGAATAGAAAGAAACTACCTGGGAGGAGAGTAGGGTGAATATGCGCCCGGTGCGTCTCTCTCGGAGAGTGTGAGCATGCGAAGCTTCGACAGAAGGTA
>JAZDPI010000335.1:0-3292 GCA_043797775.1 Candidatus Eiseniibacteriota bacterium | reverse complement strand
CGCTGCAGAACAACTGATTGGCGGCTCTAAGCGTCGGCGGCGTGAGTGAGGCCGGTGCAGGCAGGCACGGGAATATCAAGACTCTTAATATCTGCCCGGCAAGCGCTCGCAACATGTTGTCAATTCATGTGGTATTGATATTAAATGTCTTTATAGCCGATGGGGGGAAGAAGTAAACTACGTTTAGTCTCTACGCTCTGGGGCGGTGCCGGCGGTCCAGTTGCAGCCCTCGTATCTTCTTAAGGAGGGTCGGATAGCTGACGTGAAGGGATTTCGCGGCGCGCACTCTGTTCCAGGCGTGTTTTTCTAGAGCCTGGGCAATCACCCTGCTCTCGGTTCTCTCGACTTCGTCTTTGAGGGAGCTCCCTTCCGCGGTTCCGGTAGTACCCTCTCTGATCTCCCTCGGCAGCAAGTCTGAAGTCAATTCGCCCTCAGATCCGGCGAGCACCAGCATTCGCTTGACGGTCTTCTGCAGCTCGCGCACGTTGCCGGGCCAGTCGTAGTCCATAAGACTTTGAAGCGCGGCCCGGCCCACGGTCGTCGCGGCCCTGCCGGCCTGCGCACCGTATTCATTGAGGAAATGCTCCACAAGCAGAGGCACGTCGTCCCTTCTCTCCCTGAGCGGTGGCACCGAAATCGTGATGTCGCTCAGGCGGTAGTACAGATCTTCCAGAAACTCCCCTTCCTTTATGAGCTTCTTCAGATCGGTGTTGGTGGCGCAGATGATGCGAGCATCGACCTTCTTCCACTTGGTGGAACCGACTGCCCTTATCTCTTTCACGTCCAGGAAATGCAGGAGCTTCGCCTGGACGCTCTTCGTCGTCTTTGCCACCTCGTCAAGAAACACCGTGCCGGCCTCGGCCTCCTCGAAGAGGCCTCGCTTGTCACGGAATGCGCCCGTGAAGGCGCCCTGAACGTGGCCAAAAAGCTCGCTCTCCAGCAGAGTCTCGGGGATCGAAGAACAGCTTATCGGCACGAAGGACTTGTCCCTTCTGGGACTGCACGTGTGGATCGCTTCGGCGACCAGCGCCTTGCCGGTGCCCGTTTCCCCCTGTATGAGAATCGTCGCGTTGCTCGCTCCGACCTTCTCGATCATGCTGAGTATGTCGAACATCTGCTTGTTCTGAGTCACAATCCCGTCGAAGGAGCACTTCAACTCCAGGCTTTGCCTCCTCGCAGCGCTTTCCTTTCTCTGCAAAGACCTCTCTGCCTCCACAGCAGCGAGTGTCGCGATGCCCGCCATGACGGCGAGCAAGCTGACCTCGCTCTGCCTGAAGGCTCCGAGACGGTTGCCTGAGAGCCTGTCGACGTAGACAAGGCCCCTTAGACCGGAAGGAAGGCTGAGGGGCACTGCCACGAAGCTCTGCACGCGCGAGAGAACGGGCAGCTGCGAGAGGACTTTGTCTGAGCGGACGCTCGTGACCACGCGAGGCGACGAGACGTCATCAAACCCGATTGTCTCGGTCAATGAGACGACGACGTCGGAAGCTTCTTTGGGTGTAACGCTTCTGGCCGCCCATATTCTGGGTTCTCTCTCTTTAGCGATGAATGCAATCAGCCCCCTGTCGCCGTCAAGACGGGCCAGGATGAGCTGTAGCAGCTCATCGAGCGTGTGCTCGGGGTCGACACCGCCACCCAGAAGTTTCCCTACTTCCTCAAGTATCTTGAACTCACCCGAAGAGGAGAGCGTGGAATTGACGAAGGCCTCTTCGAGAGCGGCTCGAACGGCAGAGAGCTCTGCACGTATTTCAGGCTCGTCCACTTCTCTAAGCTTCTCCTCGGCCTCGTCCATGTAGCTCAGGGCCTCGTCTCTCATTCCCCTCGCCAGATAGAGCCTGGACGACCCCAGAAGCGCCAGCGCGGCCCAGCTCTTCGCTTCAAAGCTCAGAAAGATTCCCATGGCCTGCCTCAGAAACGACACGGCCTTCTCACAGAACTCCGAGCTGACGGGGCCGCACAAATATCTCAAGACTACGGTTCGACCCGCGGCAAGCAGCGTGCGGGCCACCTCAAACCTCTCTCCGATGCTCGTGAGGGTGGAAAGGACCTCCTCAATCAACTGCCAGCCCTGGTCCCACTCACTCCTGTGCCACAGGGACACCGCTACCACTCTCTTCGCCAGCGCCTCCTCGCAGAGGTCACCGAGAGAGCGGGCTACCGCGATCGCCTCGTTGGCGCTCGCCGTCGCATCTTCGAGCCGGCCGAGGCTGAGATGAGCCTCACCCTTTCTCCTCGCCACCTCCATCACGAGATCTCCCCTCGGGGCGATCTCTCGGGCAAGGGTCTCTGCTTCCATCAGCATCTCAAGGGCACGCTCCGGGTTTCTACGCGTGAGATAGAGCTCACCCAGGAATTCGAGGGCCAGGGTTTCTTCTCGTTTGTAGCCGAGCTTGCGGCTCATCGAGAGGACTTCGCGATAGGCCGTCTCCGCGTCAGCCCAATCCCTTTTGCGCAGGCTGATGTTGGCCAGCGCGAGCTTTGCTCTGGCAATGCCACCCGTGTTTCCGGTCTGCGTGCAGACCTGAAGACTTCTGGAGAGATGCCGCTGAGCCAGCTCCCACTCGCCGAGTCTGAAATGCACGATACCCAGGTTCAGCGAGTAGGTCGCCACTCTGGCGAAGTTCCCCGTTTTATCGCTTATTCTGAGTGCCTTGTCGAAGAAGCCGGAGGCCTGCCGCCACTCGGAGACGTTCTTGTGAAGGAGCCCGAGGTTGTTGAGAACCATCGAGACTCCCTCTTCGTCCTGAACGCTTCGCAGTGCCGAAAGGGCGTCCTCGAAATACTCTCTCGCCTTGGAGATGTTGCCCTGCCTCAGATGGATGGCGCCGAGCCAGTTGAGAACCTTGCCGCGCTCCAGGAATTCCCCCGTGCCCTTGAGCAGACGCTCACCTGTCTCGCAGAGCCTGCGTCCCTTTCTATACTGCGCGATCTCGGCGTAGAGGATTCCTTCAAGGCAGTAAGCCTTGCCCAGGTTGATGAGATCTTTCTGTTCGTGAAAAGCCCTCTTTGCAGACGAAGCCGACTCTATAGCCAGACCGTAGTCACCCTTGCGCTTGTGGCAGGATGCGATCTTGAGGTCTATCCGGGCAGCCTTCTGGGGAAGAGACAAAGCGACCGCGGAACTGCGGGCTTTGGCATAGTAATCCAGAGCGCAAGAGAAGTTCGAAGCGTTGAAGTGAATGTCCCCGATCTCTTCGTCCTTCTCTATCAAAGAAACCGGTCGAACCTCATCAGGGCATAGGTTCTTGTCGCTCTGAGAGCTGTTCTTCATTGAATGGGCCTCCGAATGAAG
>JAZDPI010000315.1:0-4310 GCA_043797775.1 Candidatus Eiseniibacteriota bacterium | reverse complement strand
CGAGGAGGACGGGAACGGCCCCTCGTCGTCCTTTCCCCGCCATGACAGGGCATTCCTGTCTTGGTACACTATATCCCCAGAGAAACAGAGGGAACCGATTGTTGGAACCGGCTCCCCCCGAAGAGCCTCACGGTAGTGAGGCCCAAAACAAAATCAATCTACATCTACCCGACATTGGAAACGAAGACAAGTCCCGAATGCGAAGATGCGGCCCTTGGACGGCAGTGCCTCTTCAAAGGGTGCAATAACCGATTCATCCCCCGGCCGCAGGACTGGGGACGAGCGAAGTACTGCCACGGCTGCCGCGGGAAGGCCAAAAAGTGGAGAGACTGGCGTCGCCGCCAGACCCCTGCGGGAAAGAAGGCCAAGCACGAGCAAGACAAGCTATTCCGGGAGAGTCACCCGGACTATCACCTCGACTACAGGAAGCGCAACCTCGAGCGGGTTCGGACAATCGAACGGGACTCCAAGCGGCGTTCCCGTTCGAAAAAGCCCGATGTCCATAAAGTGCGCCCGTTGACGCCGGTCCCGTGCAATCGGCCCGGGTGCTACGACATTGTCCTGGTCGTGGCATCCCTCGCGAAGGTGCGCCGATATTGCGGCGAGGCATGCGGAAGGGCGATGCGCCGTTTCTCCGGTCTCCTTGCCCAGTTACGGCATCGCAGGACTCCTGAAGGCAACTACCGACGGAAATGTTCGCGTCCCCAGAGCGGGCGGCGGCCGATCGACGAGCGTGCTTTTACCCTTTCATGTTTGGGGTCATCCAACCTGAAGCAGCGTTCCATCTCCGACCGAGAGAAACCTCGTAACCGCGATCCACCGGCGATCGCCTGATAAGAATCGGAAGACAAGGGAACACGGAAGGGAGCGTGTGACTAGCAGAGCACATGCTGGGGGGAGCGTATGCCACCACGTGGTCAGGGCGGCCATCAGCAGATCGTGAAAGAAAGGAATCCCTACGATCCTCGCCACCCCTGGAGAGAACGCGTGCGGCTCTTCGCCGGCGTGACCCCTCAGGGCTTCTGGATCGAAGGGCATGTATACCCTGAGCTGAGGGGGCGGGTCATCAGTACCTGCTTTGTGCGGAAGCTCTTTGTCGACCGGTGTCTGGTCTGTTACGCACCGGACGCAATCTGCGCCCGTGAGGGATACCACGGCGAAGGCTGCAGCGAAACGAAGTGTCGTCCGTACCTCAGAATCGAGCTGGCCTACGACGTAGCGAACTACAGCCTTGACCTCGGCATCAGCTCAGTCGTGAACTTCGTCCGTATGGAGGAACTGGCTCTGGCCTCGGGTCAACTCATTGGTGACGTACCGCTGAGGTTGACGGTAGCAAACCACGGTGAGGGGGACGAAGTCCGCTTCGAATGTGTATGACAAGAGCGGCAAAAGCTCCTATCGACCCCGATCGTATCCGCGCCATTCCGTCTGAGGGTTTTAGCTGGATTGACCGGCGGTTCGTCCGGGAGGGCTTCGTCATGCCCCTCGGGAGGGATGCCGTACTCCTCTACCTCTTCCTGATAGCGGTCAGCGATGCGCACGGGATCAGCTTCTATGCAGAGCCAACCCTTGGGAAACTTCTTAAGCTCACGGTCGACGAGCTCACCCGGGCACGAACTCAACTGGTCGACCAGGAACTGATCCTGTACCGATATCCCCTCTATCAGGTCCTGCCGTTACCCCGGCAGGTCACGAGGAGAGCTCCCGTCAGTTCCACGCCGACACCCCTCGACCGTACCGAGGTTCCATCCCCTGACGAAAACCTGATGTCGATGCGTGATTTCCTTGAACTCAGAGGCCGTGGAAGGCCAACCGGAGGAGAGCCCGTTCATGGGTAAACGCCGCCGGCAATTCAGGCTCGCCCATAGACCTGACGTCAGTCCCGGCCGTTCTCCCTACCGCCTCGAGGACGCTGGGGGGAGGGAAGTTCCCGAGGTCAACGAGTATCTTGACGCTCAAGCGTGTCGGGGCCTTTCGATCCTGTCACTGCGGGCCTACGGGTACAGTCTACGTTCCTTGTGGCGGTGGATCAGCGAGACGGCTCGAAATCTTGCCAACCTCGAGGAGGCTCACCTTCTCGACTTCATTCGCTTTCAGAAGGCCAACGGCCCCGCCGGGGGCGGCGCGGTTGCTGCCAAGACGATCAATCACCGCCTCACCGCGGCACGGTGCCTCTACCGATACATCTGTGGCCGTGATCTGCCTCGCGGCAAGCGAGCTTGCCGCGCACGGTCGCATCCCTACTACACTGCCGCCAACTCGGCTGAGGGGTACCTACACCCCGCACGCTCCCGCGTGCCCCAGCTTCGCGTGAAGACACCGCGCCGGGTCGTTATGCCACTCACCTCCGACGAAGTGAACCGCTTCTTCAGGAGTCTGCGCACCCAGAGAGATCTGAGCATCGTAGCCCTCATGCTCTTCTGCGGGCTGAGGTCCCGTGAAGTCATCGGAGTCAAGCTCGGTGATCTCGATCTCGTCGAGGGCACGATCCGCATCCGGGGCAAAGGAGACAAAGAACGCGTCGTTCCCCTTCCGCCCCAGGTCGTGTCGTTGATCCAGAGCTACCTGGAAGTTGAGCGCCCCCCGATGCCGGCAGAGCACCTCCTTGTCGTTCTGAAGGGCCGGGGACGGGGCCGGCCTATGACCCCTTCCGGACTGCGTTCGCTCTTCAGATACCACCGAGTACGCGCCAAGGTCCCCCGGGCGAACCCGCATCGCATGAGACACACCTTCGGCCGCGACATGGCGCGTGCTGGTATGTCGCTGCCCGCTCTCATGAGACTCATGGGTCACAGCGGCATACAGACGACGATGCAGTACGTGGCGTTATCACCGCAGGATGTCTGGGAGGAGTTTCAGCGGGTCGTCAAGAGGATCCCAAGAGAACTCACCTGTCCCTCCGAGGAACGGGATGGCACGTAAAACACGCACGCTCAACGAGACCCGCAACCGGTATCTCGAGACGATTGCTCTGTCCTTGAGGCCCAATACCGTTGCCAACTCCCGTACGGTGATCGATGGTTTCATCCGCTATCTCAGATCGGAGCACCCCCGCGTTTCCTCCTTCGCGCAGGTGAAACGCCTCCACATTGAAGCCTGGATACGTTATCTGGGGCATCAGCCCCTGCGGAGAAACACCCGAAGAAACAGGATCATCAAGCTCCGCGTCTTCTTCCAGAAAATCCAAGCCCTGGGCTGGAACGAGGCGCCCGGAGTCGATCTCTTCCACCGGGGGGACCTTCCTCCAGAGGACCGGTGTCTTCCACGACCTCTCTCTGAAGAAGCCGATCGCCGCCTGCAGGATGAGCTTCGCCGGCGAGGCGGCTTCATCCATAAAGGTCTCCTGCTCCTCGGCAACACGGGACTGCGCATGCAGGAGTTTCTTGATCTCAAGGTCGATTCCTTACGAAAGCTCCCCGGCGGAGTAGGGGAACTGCACGTGCCACTCGGCAAGCTGCACTCCGAGCGGGTCATCCCGGTCTCTGCCGAGACGGTGGAGATCTTTGAGGAGCTCTGCGAGCTCCGCGCTTCTCCCCCTCCCGTCACCGATCCGGAGACGGGGAAACCCGCCCACTTCCTCATCATGCGTCCCACGGGAGGGCGCTTCAGTCGAGACGCGTTCCGCTACCACCTCGGAAAGATCGAGAAGGAAGCCAAGCTCAAGGAGCACCTTACGCCGCATCGCCTGAGGCACAGCTTTGCCACGGCCATGCTCCGGGCCGGTATGACTCTCCCCACTCTGATGAAAATTCTGGGACACCGCACCATCGGCATGACCCTGCGGTACGCCGAGATCACGGGGCTTGACGTCCAGCGGGCCTACGAAAAAGCGATGGAGGCTCTCCAAGGCCGTTACGAAATCCCCGCACTGCCGGCTACGTACCGGGAGTCAGGCAAGGGGCCAAGCCGGCAAGCGATTCTGTCTCAGCTCAGCACTCTCGCCGCTGCAATGGAAACGTTCCGCCGAGACCATGCCAAGCCTTCGGAGCGGAAGAGGATTCAACGCCTGGTGGAGCGTCTCCGCAGGGTCAGTGCCGACTTCAATGGGCTCACCTGATGACAGCAGCAATCTGCGCGGAGATTGGCCGGTTAACATCGCGTAGTAGGGCGTCTTCTCTTCAACGCCCATAGCGTGGACCTGAACGACGTTGGGATGGCTGAGCTGGCCGGCTGTCTTTGCTTCACGCATGAAGCGAAGGAATGTCCTGTTGTCGGCCGCAACACCAACTGGCAGCACCTTCAACGCCACCCTTCTGTCCATCGAATTCTGCCACGCGTCATATACGACGCCCATGCCGCCCCGGCCGATC
>JAZDPI010000277.1:0-7427 GCA_043797775.1 Candidatus Eiseniibacteriota bacterium | reverse complement strand
TACCATCTTGAGGTGGGTTGTCACTCTGAGATGGTCGGGCCGGGCGGCAGCGTGTTGGATGGAGATGACGTGGGCGCAGGGCCAGCCAGAGGCTGGCGCTCCAGGCTACGCTATGGGCAGGCGCAGGGGCAGCGGGCCGCTGGATGGAGGGGTCATGGGAAGGCAAAAAGGGTTCACACTGCTTGAAATGCTGGTTGTGCTGGCCATCCTGGCCGTCTTGGCGGGGCTGACGGCCTTCAAGGGGGATGATCTCGTGGCCTGGGCGGCCGAACGCAGCATGGCCACCAGCTCGTCCTCGTCAAAAAGGGTCACTCTCTCTGTGTACTCCTTGAGAACGCGGGCCGGATCCCCCGCCGAACAAATCCTCGTCGTCTTCTCCACGACGGTCTCCTCCATCAGTATTGTGCGCCGCTCCTCGACGAGCAGATCACCCGTGACTCTGGTAGAGAACGGCTTGAGAGTTTTTCTCACCCATTCGCGGTTCAGGTGGTCCACGATGAAAGTCCCTTCGCGTCGGAGCACCCTGTGAACCTCGTTGAGAACAAGGAGCTCGCTTTCCCTCTTCCCGAAGTAACCGAGGCTCGTGAACATGTTCAGACAGACGTCAAAAGAGTCACCCTTGAACGGGAGAGCGCGCATGTCTCCGCGCACGACTCTCGAACCGAACTCCGTCTCGAAACGCTGCGAGCTTCCGAGCATTTGCTCAGACAGGTCGAGGCCGAGCACCCTCGCTCCCTCCTTCTCGAGGGCTCTGAGATGACGACCCGAACCGCAGCAAACGTCCAACACCGACCGATTCTCGAGAGGGATCACGTTCCGCAAAAGACGCGCAAAGATCGAGGCCTCTTTCTCGTCTCTGTGAGAGTAGACCTCGGAATAGAACCGACCGAATGCGTCCTCGAACCACTCTCTCATGGTGCCCTTCCCGAAAGGATGGATCAGCGCTCATGCCTAGCATATGTGAGCCTCTTCACGCAGTCAAGGGTTGACACCAGGGGTGTCGCGTTGTAGCTTCTTCTGGGGGGGGGTGGAGATGTATACGCACCAAGTCAAGGAGGGTCTTGATGAAGAAAGGTACAGCGATTGCCCTGACGGCCCTGGCACTTCTGGCTCTCGCCGGAGTCGTCAGTTCCCAGTCTCCCAGGCACGCGTCTCAGGTCTACGTGGACGCCACGGCAATGATTGAAAAGGGAGATTATCCGCAAGCTCTTCCGCTGTTGAAGGAAGTCGTGGCAGATTCGACAGAATTCGCCGACGCCCACTACAATCTGGGCTTCGTTTACGAGAGGCTTGGGTATGCTGATTCCGCCATGCAGGAGTACGCAACGGCTCTCTCGATAGACTCTCTGCTTGTGATGGCCCACTACGGGATGGGCACACTTGCCCTTCGGACTCAGGACTATGCCGGAGCAATACGGCACCTGAGGACGGCCGTGAGCCTTGACACAACCCTGGTGTCCGCGTATTTCAATCTTGGAACCGCGCTCGACGCCACGGACGACCTTGACGGCGCCGTTGCCGTCCTCAGCAAGGTCGTTTCCGTGAAGCCCGACTACGTGGACGCGTACTATCAGCTGGCCGCGAGCCTTTACAGAAAGGCCACCTCTGCACAGGGCTACCCGGCAGTCATAGAGGCGTACAAGAAGGCACTGGAGATGGGGGCTGACCACGTTAACGCCGCCGTGGCGCACTTCTATCTTGCCAGGATGTACCTGGCTACATCACAACACGAACAGGCCGCCGCTTCTGCCGACGCCGCCGTGAAGATCAGGCCTGATCTGGCACAGGCTTACTTCATCAAGGGGAAGGCCCTGGTGAGCCTTGGAAGGGACGACGAGGCCGCGACGGAATTCAGGAAGGCGATCGAGAAGAAGCCTGGATACGGCAGTGCGCACTACGCACTGGGAAGGCTCCTCCAGAAGAAGGAGCAGTACGAGCTGGCCCTGGAACAGTATAGGAACGCCACGAAGGACCCCGGTTTCCCGGAAGCCGAAAGCGCAGCCAAGGCCGTCAAGGCGCTCGAGGACTACCTCCGCAAGAAGGCCGAACAGGGCGGTTGATTCACCGCCGTCCTTCTGCGGTGTGCAGGATGGTCGGGGATTAGGGTTCCCCTGCGTCACAAACACCGGGATTGGCGTAGCAGTACAGGCAGCCGTGAACGCACGGCTTGTACCAGCCGATGTCAAGACTCGTCGTGCACGAGCATGCGGCTCTCTGGTCTCCGGCTCTTGCCTCGGAACACGTCAGGCCGAGTGGATGAAACGCATTGAAGAGCTCTCCGTCTATGCATTTCGCTGCCGGCAGCCCAGGTGCGCAACAGCCCAGCAGGCGTACGTGAGCCCTGGTGCACGAGGCCTGCATTTGGCTCAACTCCTCCCTCATCACAGATTCAGCGGGCATCTCCAGCCTTATCCCTCGTGCCCTTAGCCTCCTCTCCACTTTGGGATAACTCTGCACCCAGCTCACAATCACGACCGGAAGGCCCACTCGCCCCGCAGCAGAGACGACGCCCTCGAACAGAGGCAGGTTGGAGTACGTCCCTGTGTCGGCGGCGGTCAAGTGAACGATCGGGTCAAATCTGAGCCTCACCCTCTCCGGCCTGCCGACCAACTCGACCAGTTCCGGAAGACAGGAGAGCGATTCGCGGTACTGCGGGACCCTCGGTTCCAGTCCGGTGCTCCCCATTCCCGTGACAGTGCAGTGCACGAAGACCTGCCTGTAACCGGACACGGTCTCCCGCAGCTTTCCGTGGCCCAGCAAGAGCCCCGGGTTCTTCGTCCACAGCACAAGAGTATGCACACTCGACGGTGGGAACTTCGCGCGGAGCGCCGCGCTGAGCGCGTCAGGTGAGGTGCCGACCATGTCAATCCGGCGGCTGGCCGAGATCACTCTAAGACTCACGGTCCGACGACTCCTCTTCGGATCCCAAGAAGGTTCGAGTCCACTGCACCTGCCTCCAGTGAGTCCCCTTCCAGTAGTATCTGTCGCAATCGGGGCAGAACGCGAACTCCCTCTGAGAACGGAAGACAAACTCAGGCACGCGCCCGTCCGCGTGAGACCTGGAGACCGCCACGAGCTCCTCATTGCAGACCGTGCACCTGGGCGCAGACTCTGCGTCGCATCCACAGTGCGCCAGTACCTGTCTCAGCTGGGCCGTGACGTTGTCCGACTCGAGAAAAACTGCGACTGCCACTTCGGACCCGCGAGCGGCTCTTCGCCGGGTCAGAAGCAGTCTTCCCTCGGAACGTGCCCTGACGAGAAGTCTCGCGGTGCTTTCGCTTCTGTCGAGAACAGCGTCAAAGCCGAGGAATCTCAGCCGCCTCGCGAGTCTCTCGACCGTAGAATCGACCAGAAATCCGGGACCACCCTGACCCAACTTCTCGCCCACTCTCCGTGCTGATTTCATGCAGACGACCCAGGTGAACGCCCAAAAATCTCGAGGGCTGCCACGACGGTGTTGTAGTGAATGTCAACAGTGTCGTCGACGTCCCACGCGTACCCCCCGGCAAGCACCGCGCAGAGAGGGATCCCGTTCTCTCTCGACGCCCTCATCACAAGCTTGTCACGCTCCTTCAGGGCCTCCTTGCTCAATCGTAATGCGCCGAGCTGGTCTCCCTCGTAAGGATCGGCGCCGGCCAGGTATATCACAAAATCCGGTCCAAAGGCGCGAACGATTTCGTCGAGGGCGGCGGCAAGCCGGCCGTTGTATTCGGTCCCGCCGGTTCCGTCCGCGAGCCCGATATCGAGCCCGCTCTTCTGCTTCACGAGCGGATAGTTGTTCTCCTGGTGAATCGAGAAAGTGAAGACGTCTCGCCTTCCCGCGAAGACGGCGGCCGTTCCGTTGCCCTGGTGCAAATCGCAGTCCACTATCAGGGCTCTTGAAATGACAGCCTCGGCCAGCAGTGTGCTTACGGCAATCGCCACGTCGTTCAGCAGACAAAAACCTTCACCGTGGTCGGCGAATGCGTGATGAAATCCTCCGCCGAGATTTACGCACACTCCGTCCTCGAGCGCCGTCCTGGCTGCAAGCAAACTGCCGCCGGAAACGAGAAGAAACATCCCGACAACCTCGGGGCTGAACGGAATCTCAGACACGCCTATTTCCAGCGGCGACAACCTGCCTTCCTTGAGCTTTTTCAAGTAGGCCTTTTCGTGGACCAGAAGAACGTCGTCGTCGGACGCCGGCCGTGGATCCAGGAGATCGGAGACGGCGGCAACACCTTCGCGGACGAGTCTGTCTTTCAGCAGGCGATACTTCTGAATCGGAAACACGTGAGAACCAAGATCGGCTGCATACCCGTCCGAGTACACCAACTTCACCTGGCACCTCCCCCGGAACGAAGCCGGATAACGGCAGACAGTGAGAGTCTAGATGAAGAACTCTCCGCTTTCAACCGGCGCCTGAGGCCTCGCATCCGCGTCTTGCGCCGACCCGGGGCAAGCTGCAGGTGCAACCACCCCGTCGGCCGGCCGCCCGGGGCTCACATGCAGATTGCGGCGGCAGGCAACATGCTCTATCATCTCATGGTCACGACGGAGCAGACGAAGTGCTCGTACCTGGAGGTTACATCCATGCGGCGCGTCATTGCCATCCTTACGGACTTCGGCACGGGCGATTGGTACCTGGGAGCGATGAAGGGTGTGATCGCGCGAATCAATCCGGAGGTGCTGATGGTGGACATTACACACGAAATCGCACCCTGCTCCATCGCGGAGGCGTCTTTTGCCCTGAAGGCGAGCTACCGTGTCTTCCCCGACAACACAGTGTTTCTGGTCGTGGTGGACCCGGGAGTAGGCGGCGAACGTCGTGCCGTCGCGCTCAGGGCGGGCAGATGGTTCTTCGTGGGGCCCGACAACGGGGTCTTCGGTCTCGTGCTGGAATCGGAAACACCGCCTACTTGTGTATCGCTGAGAGTGGAGAAGACGGCTGAGAGCGCAACCTTCCACGGCAGAGACGTTTTTGCACCCGCGGCAGCGAAACTCTCGAGAGGGATGAAGCTGGACGAGCTCGGCACGCCGTGCACGAACCTCGTGCGCTCGGCTTTTCCCAAACCTCACGTCCTTACGGAGACCGAGCTTCTCGGGGAGATCGTACACGTTGACCGGTTCGGGGACCTGATCACCAACGTGTCCGCTGAGACGATTCCGAAGACCGAAGGGGCGCCGGACGTTCTGGTAATGACCTTTCCCCGAAAGAACATGTCGATTTCCCGTGTCGCCCGGAGATATTCCGAGCTTGCCGGCACTGAGGCGGGAACCCTGATAGGCAGCTCAGGGTATCTCGAGGTGGCCGTTTTCCACGACAGCGCGGCCAGGTGCTTTGGAATCCAGCGAGGGGAGCCGTTCCACTTGACGCTCAGGCCCGTCAGGCGAGCAACGAAGTAGGCCGACCTCGTCGCGGCGACGGTCTCCGTACTCGAAGACAACGCCGACGCCTTACCAGGCGTTCGGTGATCTGTCTCTCAGGAATGAGATCGCTCCCTCGAAATCAGGTATGCCCGGTCTCCCTCCCAACCGCGTGCACTTCATGGCCGCCACCGCACTCGAAAATTCCAGTACCCGGGGAATCGCCCATCCCTTCACCACACCCACGGCAAACGCTCCATGGAACACGTCTCCGGCGCCCGTCGTGTCCACCGTCTGCACTCCGAACGCGGGCTGCAGCAGCACTCCATCCCCGCCGACACAGACGGAACCCTCATCACCAAGAGTGACGACCGCGACGTTACCCGTCCCTTCGAAGATCTTCCTGGCGGCCTCCGCCGGATCGCGTTCTCCAGTGAATCGAAATGCGAATTCCCTCGTGCCGACCACGAAGTCGCACAGTGGAATCAGTTTGTCCATCCCGGCCCGCAGGCTTCCCGCGTCGAGCACGGCTGGAACTCCCGCCCGGCGCGCTCTCTCCACAGCTTCCACGGCGGCCTCAACTTCCAGGTCGTCGAGAATGAGACAGCGTGAAGCCTCCACGGCCGAAAGATCCGCCTCTCCTCTACGCAGTTTACTCACCGACCCTCTGGTCCACACTATCGTTCTGTGACCTGTGTTCTCGTCCACCATGACGAACGCAAATTGCGACGTTGAACCTTCTTCGCACACCACGGCCGACACGTCCACCTTTTCCTTGCCGAGCTCCTCCAGCATGAATCTCCCGAAATCATCATCCCCCACCTTGCCGATGTAGGCCGCCGTTAAGCCCAATCTTGCGGCTGTCACCAATGCAGTGGCAGCCGGACCACCCCCCTGGATGGAGAGACACCGAGCCTCCAGCTTCGTGTCCAGCTCAGGAAGACGAGGCACGATTGCAAGGTAGTCGGTGGCCGTATACCCAAGGCCCACGACGTCGAACGACCTGCAGCGCACGGCGTTGTGACCGTCGGTTGAATTCACTTCGAAACCCCCGATTGAACGGGTTTGCGATCGTCCACCTCCGGCTCGAACGGGCCGAAGGACAACCGCTCCGGCGAAGTCTGACACAACTTTTGTCGACAGTCCAGCATAAGGCTTCGGCGGCAGCGTGAGCGCTCTCCACACGGCTGGCGACGTGGGACCTGCCCGGCGGGCAGTAATACATTGACGGCACGGATGCAAGGTGCTAACCTTGCCGAAAATCGAACACACGTCGACCCAACTTCATGCCAAGGATTTCGCTGGAAGGACTTTGTTTATGAAGAGAGTGAGACTCGCCACGATGGTTGCACTGGCGCTTTTCCTCGTCTGCATGGGCGCGCTCGCGGAGGAAACGCCAACGACTCGAGACGTCATCGCCGACGTCTCCTCCCCCGCCGTTTACGTGATTGAGGTGAGTGGTGTGATAAACCCCGCCTCTTCCGGTTTCATAATCGCTTCGATCGAAAGGGCCCAGCAGGAAGGTGCCGAGTGCGTGGTGCTGGAGCTCGACACGCCCGGCGGACTGATGGAATCCACGCGGCCCATCGTGAAGGCGATTCTGGGTTCTGAAGTGCCGGTCATAACGTACGTCACACCCCCGGGCTCCCGCGCTGCATCGGCAGGAGTCTTCATCGCCCTCGCCTCTCACGTCGTCGCCATGGCGCCTGGAACGAACATCGGGGCGGCGCACCCTGTGTCTGTCGGAGGAGAACAGGCGTCCGAAGAGATGGCCGAGAAGGTAGTGAACGACGCCGTGGCCTACGTCAAGAGTCTGGCCAAGAAACGCGGCAAGAACGAGCAGTGGGCGGAGGACGCCGTGCGGAAGAGCGTGTCCGTAACCGAAACCGAGGCCGTGACGCTCAACGTCGCTGACCTGGTGTGTGACGACCTCACCGAGCTTCTGGAGAAAGTGAACGGCCTGGAGGTCGACGTCGTCTCGGGGACACGAAAGCTCAACACCGAACAAGGCCAGACGGTCACGCTGAGAATGAACCTGAGATACCGGATTCTGAACGTGATTTCGGATCCCAACATAGCAT
>JAZDPI010000195.1:0-6950 GCA_043797775.1 Candidatus Eiseniibacteriota bacterium | reverse complement strand
GTGCGTCATCGTCAACTCGGACGGCGCTTCGACGGACGGTACTCCTCAGATAGTCCAGGAGACGAAGTTCGACGATATGCACGCGATCCTCGTGAATCACAAGATCCTTCCGGTTCACAAGATCGTCACCCCGTATCACGGGTTGCCGGGGAAGGGAAGCGCACTGCGGTCCATACTGCAGATTGGTGAGTTGCTGGGTGCCAGGGCAATGGCCGTCGTTGACTCCGACCTGCGGAGCATAACGCCGGAATGGGTGGAGCTTCTCTTGGGTCCAATCGTCAGAGAGGGCTTCGACTACGTCGCGCCGCTGTATTCGAGGCACAAATTCGACGGATCGATCACCAACACGATCGTCTACCCTTTATTCAGAGCCCTTTACTCGAAGCGAATAAGACAACCCATAGGCGGAGAGTTCGGCTTCTCCGGGGACGTGGCCCGTCACCTTCTCTCCCACGACGTCTGGGACACCGACGTCGCACGTTACGGCATCGACATCTGGATGACTACGACTGCGGTGACCGGCGGCTTCAAGGTGTGCCAGTCCTTTCTCGGAGCGAAGATACACGACCAGAAGGATCCCTCGACAGACCTGAGCTCGATGCTCTCGCAGGTTGTCGGGAGCGTCTTCGAGCTGATGGGTCATCATGGGCAGAGCTGGATGCACGCCAACGACTCGGCACACATTCCACTCTTCGGTCTTCAATACGAGGTCGGACTCGAGCCTGTCGCGGTCAATCTGGAGAGGATGCTCGACGCGTTCAGACAGGGCTTAAGGCAACTCCAGGCCTTCTGGGGACTGTGCCTTCAGCAGGACAACCTGGAGGAACTGAAGTCTACCTTGCAGGACAGTTCGGTCAGGTTCCCCGATGAACTATGGGCCAGACTGATCTTTGACTTCGCGCTTGCCCACAACAGACCGAAGGTCAGCAGGGAACACCTGCTCAAGTCCCTCACCCCGATCTATTTGGGAAAGCTCTCGTCGCTCTTTGTCGAGTTGCGGGACAGCGGGCAGGGGGAAGTAGAGGACAGAATCGACAAGCTGTGCAGGGCTTTCGAACTGACGAAGCCTTACCTCATTGAGCGTTGGAATAAGTAAGCCGTTGGCCGAGGAGGAGAGCGATGCAGATTGTAAACACCCCCACTCTTCTTGAGACGCTGAGGGAAGTTCTCGGGACTCTGGTCGTGTTTTTGCAGAACACTCTGGTGGTTGTGATAGTCGTCGCGGTCGGCGTCGCGGCAGGGTTGCTCGTCAGACTGTGTGCGACCTTCATCCTCAGGAGTGTCGGCCTGGACAGGCTTTCGTATCGCTCAGGGTTGAGCCTGCTTCTGGAGAAAGGGAACGTCAGAAAGCGGCCGTCTGAGATAATCGGTGCAGTACTGCTCTGGGTGGTCGTGTTTGCCTCCGTCCTGGGCGGGCTTGAGGCGGTCGGCGTTCCCGCGTTCGACAGATTCGGAACGGCCTTCGCCGGCTATCTCCCCCACCTGATCGTGGCCGTGTTCGTCTTCGTGGCAGGTTACTTCCTGATGATTCTTCTCAGCCGGACCGTGCTGATTGCCGCCGTGAACGCCCGGCTGGGGTTCGCCAGGTGGCTGAGCACCGGCGTCCAGGTCCTCATAATGGGCTTCACGCTGGCCGTTGTTGCCGAAGAGCTCGGGATTGCCGGGCACATGATCGAGGTGGCCTTCTCAATAGTGCTTGGCGGCCTGGTCTTCGCCGCCGGTCTTGCGCTAGGTCTGGCGGGCAAAGACATCGTGAAGGGTTGGCTGGAGAAACAGTCGACGGACGGAGCCCAAGAGGGGAAGAAAGATGGGTTCTCTCACCTCTGAGGGAATGATCGTCTTCTCGGACCTGGACGGCACCTTGCTTGACAAGGACACGTACAGCTTCGAAGAAGCCGTTGGGGCCATACGGCGCCTCAAGGCGAAATCCGTTCCCCTGGTGCTGGCGTCGAGTAAGACCAGGGTCGAGATCGAAGTCTACAGGCGCCTGCTGGGCAACGAACACCCCTTCATAGTGGAAAACGGAGCAGCGGCCTTCATCCCGGAGGGCTATTTCCCCGACGCCGATTCCGGCCTCACATCGAGAGACGGCTATCTCCTCATAGAGATCGGCCTTCCTTACGATGTGGCCAGGGAAGCCCTTCTGAGGCTCAAGGAGCGCACGGGGCTTTCTATCAGGGGGCTTGGAGACATGACCGTGGAGGAGCTTTCGATTCTCACCGATCTCCCTCCCGGGCAAGCTGCCCTTGCGAAGAGACGGGAATATACGGAACCATTTGTCCTGGAGCACTCCCCTCGGGTCGGCCAGATAAGCTCCCTGGTCAAGCGGGCGGCCGAGATGGGGTTGACCTGTACGGTGGGCGAGCGCTTTCTGCATCTGGGAGGGAGGCACGACAAGGGGGAGCTGGTGACTCGCCTTGTGTCTCGCTACCGGTCGGCCTGGGGCGACGCCGCTTCAGTCGGGCTGGGGGACGGAAAGAACGACATTGAGATGCTGGCGGCCTGCGAGGTGGCCGTCGTCATCAGAAAGAAAAACGGGCTTGTGGACGAGGACGTAGTCCGCAGCGTGCCGGGCGCCCTCATCTACGACGCGGGCCCTGCCGGTTGGGGGAGAGCCATTTACGATATCCTGGATGGGAGGGTGGGGTTGAAGTAGCGTCCGGAGAAGCCGGTATCCTGGTCCCCGGACGCCTGTTTCCATATTTGGCTTGACATTGCACCTGCCCTCTGGTAACATTACCAAAGTAGCAGTGATTTCCTGGGTGAGTAGTCTAACCATCTGCAGCTTGTAGTCAGCGCCCCTTCTTCATCGAAGACGGGGTTTTCTATTTGTCAAGAACTTGTCAACGCGTGCCGGAGTCTTCTTTTGGAAGGTGCAACATGAGGAAATTCTCTGCGCTCATCATTCTCTGCACGTTAGTGGCCCTTCTTATCAGCGCGCAGGTCCCAGCGCGCACGGGTCCCGCGGTGCAGGCCGCGAGCCACGCGAGCAGCGTGACGGTGGACGTCTCGTTTGACGGGCTCTTTCCGTCCATAGTCGAGGCGAACGGCGCCAAAGCCGTGAGATTGGAGGGATGCCTGGCCGGCTTTGCGCCCGGCTACCCTGATATTCCGGTGTATTTGCTCAGGGTGGAGATTCCGCTGAACGCGAGGGTGGAGAGCGTGGAAGTGGTTGCAGGGGAGACCATGGAACTGGATGGGACATTCGATATCGCCCCCACGCCCGTCCCGCTCTCGACCGACAGTCAGGGCAGGGTGCCCCGCTCCGTGGAGCCCACCTTCGACGAGAAGGAGTGGTACCCGATTTCGCCCGCTGCCTCCAAAGGTGAGGGATTTCTGCGAAATCACAAAATCGCGAGCGTCGCCGTCTATCCGGTCGCATACCGGCAGACAGACGGCAAGCTCAAATTCCTGAGAAAAGCAACGATCATTGTCCACCTGGCTGCCGACGTTGACGGGAGCATCGAACGCAAGCGCACGGTTGCCCGCTCAGAGAGAGAATTCGAAGAGAATGTGCTGGGCCGGCTCGTAGCGAATCCGACGAAAGCGTCCGGACCGAGGCCTTCGCTCGCGTCAACCGAGGTGAAGGAGCCTTTCGCCCCGTCCTTCAGACCGTCGCTGGACGGGAGTCCCGTGGAGTACGTCATAATAACCAACGAGACGATGCAGCCCGAGTTTCAAAGGCTGGCTGACTGGAAGACGAAGAGCGGTGTGGCGGCGGTCGCCAGGACGGTCTCCTGGGTCAGGCAGAACTACCCTGAAGGGTGCGATCTTCAGGAAACGTTGCGCAGATTCATAAAGGACGCCTACTCGAGCTGGGGGACAACGTACGTGCTTCTCGCAGGTGACAGCGACGTCATCCCGCCGAGGTACGGTTGGTCCACGTACACCGGAGGCGAGGAGATACCCACCGATCTTTACTACCAGTGTCTTGACGGGAACTGGAACGGCGATGGTGATTACTACTTCGGTGAAGGATGGCTCGGTCAGTCTCTCCCCGGGGATCTCTCCGACCTCTATCCGGAGGTCTGGATCGGGAGAGCGCCGGTCAACACCCTGGCCGAAGCGCAGCTTTTCGTGAACAAGACGCTGGGTTACCTCAAGAACCCGCCCACCAATTTCGTGACAAATGCGCTCTTTTTCGCCGAGGTGCTGTTTCCGAAGGACTTCACTCCGAGCGGGATCCAGTGCGACACCGTGGCACTCGACGGAGCCTCGCTCGCCGAGTCGGCCCTGAGCTTCATGCCGCCCTCGTTCCGTAAGGTCAAGCTCTACGAGAACCGCCTGTGTTTTCCGGGTTCATTTCCGGAGACGAAGCAGGCCGTGTGGGATTCGCTCAACGTGGGCTACGGGGTGGCCGAGCACGTGGGCCATGGGTACAGGAACACGCTTTCTGTGGCAGACGCCACGCTAGTGAACGGTGACATAGATTTGCTCACGAACGGCAACAGAGTCGGCGTGTTGATAGCGGAGAACTGCACGTCGGCCGCCTTTGATTTCAACTGCATCGGTGAGCGGTTCATTCTGAATCCGAACGGCGGTTCCGTGTGCTATGTTGGCTCGACGAGATACGATTATCCGACAACGGCGTGGGTGTTCCAGGACGAGTTTTTCCGTCTCCTGTTTCAGGAGCGGATGACCAACATAGGCATGGCCCATGCGCTTTCGAAGACTCCCTTCATCCCTCTCTGTGCAACTGACGATTCATACAGATGGACTCAGTTCGTTCTCATACTTCTCGGCGACCCGCACATGCCGGTCTGGTTGAACGAGCCCGGGACACTCAACGTGGCGTATGCGCCTCAGATGGTCGCAGGGGAGCCGTACTTCGACGTGACGGTGACCTCGCAGGGATCCCCCGTGGACAGTGCGGTGGTCTGTCTGCTCAAGGTCAACGAGGACTACAAAGTCGCCTACACGGACGTCAGCGGGCTGGCGCGCGTTCCATTCGAACCCGACACTCAGGGACAGTTCAGCGTGACGGTCACGAAGCAGGATTGCCTCCCCTTCGAGGGAACCGCGACCGTCGTCCCCCCGGCCGCACCCTACATGCGCAAGTATGCCGATTCCGTTGACGACGACGCGGTTGCTCCCAGCTTCGGCAACGGTGACGGCAAGGTGGACGCCGGCGAAACGGTGGAGTTCTCGCTTCTCATCCGGAATTCCGGGACCGCCGCCGCCCAAGGGGTGCACGCCGTCGTTCGGACCAACGACAGCTTCCTCACGTTCGTCGACAGCAGCGCAAATTACGGCAACGTCAACCCCAATTCCTCTGCGTTCCCGGACGTACCGTATCTGCTCGAGGTCTCGCGCTCCTGTCCGGACCAACACGATGCAATCTGCACAATAGAGATCAGGGATTCCGCTGACAGCGTGTGGACCGACGTGTTCCTCGTGAGGGTCAGGGCCGCGGTGCTCTGGCACGCAGGGCACACCGTGGTTGACACGATCGGCGGCGGCAACGGCAACGGAGAGATTGACCCCGGAGAGGTCATAGAGCTCCCGGTAACGCTCAGGAACGTGGGGTCCGGTTACGCCGGCCAGGTGAGGGCGTACCTGAGAACCTTCGATCCCAACATCTCCATAACGGACAGCGTGGCCGTCTTCGGAGACATGCCTGCCTGTTCCTCCAGAACCGGCGACACGTTCGTCTTCACCTGCACCGACTACGAAGACCACCATTTCTATCTCGCCGTGGTCGACACTACCGGCCTGAATCAGGTCACTCACTTCGAGCTCACCATCCCCGCCACTCCGTACGGGCTCTTTGCCGTGGGGAGCTCGTCCTCGATCAAGTTGAGGTGGGACGCAAATCCTGAGCCCGATCTCCACGGGTACAACGTGTACCGCAGCAGTAGTGAGAGTGGCCCCTACGTGCGGGCCAACGATCGAGTGGTCGAACGCATCTCGTATTTCATCGACGACGGGCTCGAGCCGTATTCGAGGTACTACTACAAGGCGGCGGCCCAGGATTCTTCCGGCAACGAGAGTCCGCTCTGCAGCCCCGTGTCCGTGACGACCAATCCTCCGCTTCACGTCAATTCTCCGGTCGAGCTCGGCGAGCAGCTCACGCCTGCCTCTCCGATCGTTGTGGATCTGGACAGGAACGGCGACCTTGAGATCATCGCCGCGTCGAGCCGGATGTATGCTTTCAAGCACGACGGGACGGAGTACATCGATGGAGACAATGACGTGCTCACGTCGGGGGTCTTCGCCCCGCAGGGGGAGAAGTTCTCTGCCTCCCCGACGGTCGCCGATCTCGACAGGGACGGCGTCACGGAAGTCGTGGCCGTGGATTGGAACCAGCGAAAGGTGTATGTCTGGAATGCCGACGGAACTCTGGAAGCCGGCTGGCCTCAGACGGTGGGGATCAACCCCTGGTCGACGCCCGCAGTCGGCGACATAGACGGTGACTCTGACTTGGAGATTGTCGTCGGTAACGCGGACGGCAAGGTGTACGCGTGGCACCACAATGGAGTGGAAGTGAGAGACGGTGACGGTAATCCCAGCACGCTGGGGGTGTTTGCCGTGA
The DNA here is from genome assembly GCA_043797775.1 of Candidatus Eiseniibacteriota bacterium. Classification (GTDB taxonomy): domain Bacteria; phylum Eisenbacteria; class RBG-16-71-46; order JAFGJU01; family JAFGJU01; genus JAZDPI01. The sequence continues at coordinate 418 of JAZDPI010000195.1, read as the reverse complement.
CAGGAAGCATGTGGTTATACGGCTCGGCCGCCATGGCGGACATCGACTCGGACGGTATCGTTGAGATAATAATCGGCGGCAGGGACGGAAAGCTCTACGCCTGGAACGGAGACGGCACGGCCGTGCCCAAGTTCCCTTACGTGGTCGGGGGCTACATCACGAGTTCTCCGGCCGTGGCTGACATAGACGACGACATGCAGCCGGAGATAGTGTTCTCGGCCGCTACCTACAAGGTCTACGCCATAAACCTGGACAGCACTTCCGTGCCCGGTTGGCCGAAGAGCGGCGTCGTTCTCAACGGAGACATGCAGCCCTCGCCCGCCATAGGCGACATAGACGGCGACTCGAAACTCGACGTCGTCGCGGCCGGCAGCAACGGCTACGTCTATGCCTGGAAGGGGTACAACGGCCAGTTGAT
>JAZDPI010000260.1:0-15540 GCA_043797775.1 Candidatus Eiseniibacteriota bacterium | reverse complement strand
GGCGAGGCCGCGTGCGTGAGCCTCCACGGAGCGAACAGGCTTGGCTCCAACTCCGCGGCCGAATGTCTGGTGTGGGGCAAAATAACCGGCAAGGAGTCTGCGGACTATGCCATGAAGACCAACTCGTTCCCCGCCGTCTCTGAAGGTAAGATAGAGGAGGAGAGGCAGAGAGTCTTCGAGGGCCTGCTCAAGAAGGACGGCCGCGAAAACCCGTATCAGATAAAAAGGGAGCTGCGCGAAGTGATGGACAGGCACGTCGGGGTTTTCCGGACGGGCGAAGACTTGAGGACGGGTCTTGCCAGGGTGAAGGAGCTCAAGGAGAGGTTCAAACGCATCTACGTGAAGGATAAGAGTGTGCGATACAACAGTAATCTGGTGCACGTTCTGGAGCTGGAGAATCTTCTGGACCTCGCAGAGGTCCTGGTGACGGGTGCTCTGACGCGCGAAGAATCCAGGGGCGGTCACGCAAGGCGCGATTTCGCGAAACGTGACGACGAGAAGTGGCTCAAGCACACCCTGGCATTCTGGACGCCCGAGGGCCCAAGGTTGGATTACAGCAAGGTCACAATAAACATGTGGACTCCCGTCGAGAGAAAGTACTGATGGCGGGGAAGGCTATCTCAGGAACGCGGAGGGCGATTATGCCGGACAGCGGATTTCGTAAGAACCAGCTCGGGATCGCGGGGTGGCTTTCGGGCGGGAGATACGGGATAGAGAGGTATGCGTTTACTCTCCATCGTCTGACGGGTCTCGCGATTCTCGCGTATTTCCTCCTCCACATTCTGGTCGGTTCGGCCAGAGCACTGGGGCAGGAGAAGTGGGACGCCGTCATGGGGTTTCTGGACTCTCCCGTCTTCAGATACGGAGAGTTTCTCGTGTACGTCGCCTTCGCCTATCACGCCTTGAACGGGGTAAGGCTCGTTATGACTGAGCTCGGGATTGGTCTCGGAGTTCCGCGCCAGCCCGTGTTTCCCTATTCCAACTCGGTCAAGAGACAGCGGCCCTTGTTCGTCGTCGTGATGATTGCGGCCGCCGTTGTCGTCTTTCTGGGCGGGTACGATTTCTTCTTCAGTTTCTCTGCACATTAGACGGGAGAATCTATGAGAACACCTGAATCTACTCTCTGGACGTGGCATCTCATCGCGGGAGCCGTTATTCTGGCGCTCCTGGGGATTCACATGTTCATCATGCACCTTTCGGGTTTCTTCGGTGCGGGGGGTGAAGACGTACTCTCATACGAGTCTGTTATGCAGAGGAGCAGGCTCCTTTTCTTCGCCGTGATTTACGTCGTGCTTCTCGGCGCCGCGCTTTATCACGGACTCTACGGGTTCAGGAAGATCCTGTTCGAGCTTACGCTTCCTGAAACAGCGGAACGCGTGATAACCGTTCTCGTAGTGTTCGCAGGCGTCGCGCTCTTCGTCGTAGGGTGCTACGGAACCCTCGCCGCATACGCGAGCAAGACGGGTGTCTGGGCGATGCTCGTTCGGTAGTCGTAAGAACGTCGCCGCATGCGAAGGCATGCGGGGTTGGATGGGCAGAACGCAGAGTCCTGCAACAGACTGGTTATCCAGGAGGCAGAAATGATAGAGGCTCTCGGAAAGAGGCAGACTGAGATGTCCGAAGAGATCGTTAAGAAGGTCCGGTTCAAAGTGCTGAGGTTCGACCCGAAGACGACTCCTCGACCCAGGGTCGACGTTTTCGAAGTCCCCGTAGCGAAGGGGGCGACCGTGCTGGATGGGCTTCACTACATCAAGGAGAACCTCGACGGTTCACTTTCCTGGCGGTACTCGTGCCGCATGGGGGTCTGCGGTTCGTGCGGGATGTTCATAAACGGTTTCCCGAAACTGGCCTGCAACACGCAGATACTGGAGCTCAAGTCCAACGTCATAGATCTGAAGCCGCTTCCGAACTTCGACACGATCAAGGACCTGGTGCCCGACCTGGCCGTCCTTTTCGACAAGCATCGTTCCGTGAGGCCTTTCACCATCCGCAGGGACCTGTCCGAGCTCGAGAATCCGACGGGCGAGTTCTTTCAGTCCGTTGAGGAGCTGGAGCGCTATCTTCAGTTCACTTACTGTATCAAGTGCGGTCTCTGCATGGCCGCGTGCCCGACAGTCGCTACCGACCGGAGATACCTGGGCCCTCAGCCGCTCACGCAGGCCTATCGCTACGAGGCCGATTCCAGAGACGAAGGCACGAAGGAGCGCAAGGACACGGTCCTCGGTCCCCGGGGCGCCTTCGGCTGTCACTTCGCCGGAGCCTGCTCTGAGGCGTGTCCCAAGGGAGTCGACCCCGCCTTCGGGATTCAACTCCTCAAGCGGCGCGCCTTCCTGGGCTCGCTGGGACTTCTGCGGGCCAAGCGGGTCGGATCCGTGGCGCCGAAGCTCACGTCCGGCAAGCGAATGGAGGGTGTTGCCGAGCCTCCGAAACGGACGGCCGGCTGAACACCGTACGTTTCTGCATAGCCTGTATGCCCTGTATACCTCCGCCTTGGCGCTAATGGCTGAAACCAGGTTATCACTGAGCGCCCCCGACCTCGCTGGGGCCAGCCCACCCCGGAGCAGATGAACGATGAAGGCGATGCTTCTCAGAAGGCAGGCTCCCATAGAGGAGAGTCCACTTGAAGAAGCGCAGGTGGGCGTGCCGCATCCAGGTCTCGGGGAAGTCCTCGTCCGCGTCAGCGCCTGCGGTCTCTGCCACACAGACCTGCACACAGTGGAAGGTGACATTCCTCTCAGAAAGACTCCGTTGATTCCGGGTCACCAGATTGTAGGTTTCGTCGAGAAACTCGGTGAGAGTGCGAGTCGCCTGAAAGTGGGGGACAAGGTCGGGGTTGCCTGGCTCCATTGGACCTGCGGCAAGTGCAGATTCTGCGTCAGGGGGGACGAGAATCTCTGCGAGAACGCCAGGTTTACGGGCTACGACGTCAACGGCGGCTACGCCGAATACGCTCTTGCGCCCTCCGATTTCTGCTACGCTCTCCCCGCGGAGGCCGACCCGATCCAGACGGCGCCGCTCTTGTGCGCCGGCATCATCGGCTACCGCTCTCTGAAACTAAGTGAGGCAGCGGAGGGTGAGACCCTGGCCCTTTACGGTTTCGGAGCCTCGGCGCACGTGACTATTCAGGTGGCACTGAGCAGGGGAATCAACGTCGTCGTCTTTTCTCGGTCGAAGGAGCACAGGGATCTGGCGAGACGTCTCGGGGCTTCTTGGGCCGGCACGATGGAGGAGAGCCCGCCCGTTGCGCCTGAGCGCGCCATTGTGTTTGCGCCGGCGGGCAGGCTCGTGAATGTCGCGCTGGAGGCCATCGACAAGGGAGGCACAGTTGCGCTCGCAGGCATACACATGGATCAGGTGCCGCCCCTTGACTACGAGAAACATCTTTACCACGAGAAGAAACTGAGAAGCGTGACGGCATCGACCCGAAGCGACGGCCGTGAGTTCATAGAGGAGGCGTTCAGAATTCCGGTGAGGACTGAGACGGAGGTCTTTTCACTCTCGGACGCCAACAGGGCGCTGCGGCTTCTCAAGGAAAGCAAGATCAACGGAGCAGGTGTGCTCAGGATCGGCTGAGCGCTGGAGGGCCCAGGTGGTCGGGGGACGAGCGGGAGCCGGGGTTGTGTGGTGTGGCGCGCGGTGTGGGATGTACACGGCGTGACGCAGGGGGTGAGGTCGGGCATGGCGCGTGGCGCGGGGCGTTGGGACGGCTACCGCCCGGGCGGCGGACGGTCCGGGTGTCCCACGGCGCGTGTAAACTCAAGAGGGTATAGCAATGAGTGAACCGGTGATCAGGAAGCCTGGTGCGGCAATCAGAAAGCCAGGCGATTTGGACAAGACGGAGCTGCTGGCCTTTGTCTCAGATCTTGCCAAGAATTGGCTTGCTCACGACGGGCTCTGGTTTCAGGAGGTCGAAAGGGAATTCGGACTCGAGGCGGCCATGAAGCTGGACCTTGCCACCTGGGACAAGTTCACGGTTATAGAGGCCAGGCGTGTAATGGAAAGGCTCGGCCTCAAGCCCGGCGGCGGGATAGCGGCACTCGTCGAGGCGCTCGGCTTCAGACTCTACGCGTTCATCAACGAACAGGAAGTGAGCGAGCTCTGCGAGCGAAGCTGCGTCTTCAGAATGAAGGCCTGCCGCGTGCAGGAAGCGCGGAAAAGAAAGGGGCTTGCAGATTTTCCGTGCAAGAGAATAGGACTGGTTGAATACGCCGGATTCGCGAGCACGATTGACCCGAGGCTTAAGACGGAGTGTCTGGTGTGCCCGCCCGACGACCACCCGGCTGACACGTGGTGCGCGTGGAAGTTCACCGTTGAGGAGTAGCGCTCACTGAGGGCCCGGCGAAGAGGCTGCGCATGCGCCTGCGGCAAGGCGTTTCACAGCGTTCCCCTTGGGCTTGCCTCAGGGGCGCATCGGTCTGCAGGGACAGCTTGCGAGAGCAATCCCTGTGTTGGATCCGAGAACGCCCGGACTATCTCAGAAGCAGGAGTTTTCTTGCCTGCAGTTCTGTGTCAGCGTCCACGATCAGAACATAGACTCCGGACGAAAGCTGCCTTCCGAGGGTGTCTCTTCCATCCCACGTCAGATTGACCTCACCGCCCGCAGGACGGAGTGTCCCGAAGTCCTTCACGCACCTGCCGGTGACGTCGAAGATCCTTGCGGTGGGAGGACGTTTCGATTCGTGACGCAGGAATCGAATGCTGATGTAGGTGACGGGATTGAACGGGTTGGGGGCGGAGCTCACTCTGAGTGCGGAGCCCCAATTCTGTGCGCTCGCACCTTCGGACACCGCTACGAGTTGCCAGTTCGATGCGTCGTCTGCCTGGAGGATTCCCCATCCCGTGGCCGTGTCCGGCGAAGTGGAGCCGGTACCCGTCGCGCGCACGGCTTCCCTGAGCATGATGGGATTCCACTGGGGGTTCTTCTGAAGCAGCAGGGCACACGCTCCCGCAGCCAGAGGTGTCGCACAGGACGTGCCGCTGGCCCGGCCGTACGCAAGAGTGTCGATGGGGCTCACGCAGTAGACGTACTGCCCCTGCGCGACGATCTCAGGCTTTATCCGCCCGTCGTAAGTCGGGCCCCTGGAACTCTGGGGCCACAGAGCGCCCAGGGAATCAACCGCCCCGATTGACATGACGCTGTCGCCGTCTGCGGGCGCGATTGCGTACGGATAGAGCGTCAGACCGCCGTTGCCCATGGCGCTGAAGACGGAGACGCCGTTCTCGACGGCGATGTCTGCGGCGATCGTGGTGACGGCCGTGTTGCCGTCCATGTTTTCGTACGTGTACCAGTCAATGTAGCCCAGCGAGCTTGTCACGAGGTCAACGCCGAGGCTGTCCAGCCACTCTATCCCCATCACCCAGTAGTCTTCCTCGACGGGGGTCTCGGATGTGTACACTTCGGTCTTTGCCAGGGCGAAGTCGGCACCGAACGCGGCACCGGAGTAGACCCCGGGTAAACAGCCACCTATGATTCCCATGATCAACGTTCCATGGTTGTGCTGTGGAAGAGAATCCTGCCCCGGCTCGTTCGCGGTGACGCTGTCCCAGTTGATGAAGTCCCACTGCGCGACCACGTTTACGTTCTTGAGGGCCTGGTGCTCAAGATAGAAGCCGGTGTCCAGCACACCGATGAACATACCCTCCCCCGTGAAACCCTGCGCGTGAAGCGTCGGCACCTGAATCATGTCGAGCTGCCGCCACGTGGCGCCGTAGAAAGATGGGTCACCCGGAGCAAACGACTGGACAAGACCTCGAGGTGCGGGCAGTCTCAGGGTACCGTCGCTCTCGGTGTCCTGCGTCGAGAGGTTGGCAGGTTGCTCCACAGCTGCTGCAGCATCGGACCGCCGCTGCAAGGGCAGACCTCGGTTCTCGATGGGCTCGGGCATCTCCTCGAAGTCGATTTCTCTGCGTGGGAAGGAAGCGACGGGCCTGAGACCCGCGATGAACGGAAGCTGCGACAGCGACGAGGCGTCCCTCGCCCTGCCTCTCACACTGACGGCGTTCAGCCATTTCGAGACAGCCCGCAGCTCGAATCCGCGGCCGCGAATCGCAGCGATGTAGGGAGGCCACACGGGGACGTCCCGCCAGTCCACCAGGTGCTCTCGTCCTGCCCTGGCCCTTCTTGCGAGAGCCCGCCGGCAGAAGCGGCGGTCGATTTCCGATATCGCGCGCTCCGTCTCGGGCAAAGGTCCCTTGTCCGCCAGGAAGACCCAGACCGTGACCAGGCTGTCGGGGGCAGCGCGAAGGGCACGCTGAAACGGGGTCACATCCGGGAGATCGCGAAAACCGCCGGAGAACTCAGTCGTCGGTACGGCCGAAAGGAATGGGGAGGCAGCCTCTCCACCAGAGCTCTGAGTCCCGATGAAGAAAGCGAGAAGAATGCAACACACAAACAGAATCACAATGTGCCTGGGCGCGAAGAAGCCTCTGGATTGCATCGGGTGCTCCTTAGCTGACAAGGGCAGTCCATGCCCGAAGCCGAGAGTCACGAGATCACCTGGTGCCATCGTCCCGCCCTTAATTATCTCATCACGAAGCCCGTGGGTCAAGACGCCCTCCAGATGGTCAGTGGATGCAGAGGCATGGGGCCGACGCGACTGCCGGCCTTCAGGAGCGTCGACCGACTCGAATTCGGTCCCGCGAGATCCGCTCGAACTCAGCGTTTGTTGACCCCGTACTCTCAATCGCCGGGCCGGAGTGAACGGTCACGAAAGCGCAGGAGTTTAGGCGTGTAACTCTGCCGCTTTTGAGTTGACACTCTGCGAGTCGATTCAATAATAGGGTCAAGTTGGCTCGCGTATCGAGGTCACTGCACGCCGTGCTCGACACATTCTTCGTCAGAAATTGCAACAGACCGCGGTATCACAAGTGATCTGATTTCTGGACAGAGTGAGACAGGAGTACCTGGGAGGTTGACGGGCGGGACTTTGCTTGAGCTTTGTGTCTCAAGTGAGGTCTCGGGTTATTCAATTTTGGGAAAGAGCGAAAATTGAGACTGATGGTCGGATTCGGACCCGGTGTTGAGTTGGGACGTTTGGTGCGCGGTGGCATTCACACCGGGTCTCTTTTTGTTTGAGGGGTCTCACATGATACTTGATCGAGGTGCAAAGCAGACGGCGCACGCTGCGGAGAGGCCGCCGGTGGCGATCCTCCGGGGGCAGTATCTGAGTAAGACCGAGCTGACTTACTACGAGCCGCTTGCTTCGGAGTTCGAGATAGTCGCCTTCGCCCCGAGAAAGAACTCCTATTTCCTCCACGACGTCGAGATCCCGGTCGTGCAACGGTTCACACCCGAAATGGACCTGCCCTTCGTCGGCTCCATCCGTCCGTTCCGGCTGAGGCAAGCCGTGCAGCGGGCTGCAATTTCGTCGTTGCCTTACATGGTCGGCCTGGAGAGCGAACTGCGCCGCTTCAGAGTGATCCACAGTGCGGAGACCTTCTCACGATACACGGAGGCCGCTCTGGGGGCAAAGCGCAGGTGGGGAACGAAGCTGGTGGTGACGTGCTGGGAGAATCTCCCCTTCCTGCACGAGAACCTCTACGGAGTGGCACCGCTGAACGCAAGGGGAGACCTCAAGAGAGCCGTGATAGAGGAAGCCGACGCGTTCATCGCTGTGACGGAGGACGCCAGGGATGCGCTGCTGCTTGAGGGGGCAGACGCGAAAAGGATTACAGTGATCCCTGCCGGCGTGGATTGCGAGAAGTTCTCGCCGGCGGACAGGGACAGGGAACTCTCTCGTACGCTCAGGATCCGGAGCTCGGACCGGGTGATTCTTTTCGCCGGTCGAATCGAATGGCAGAAGGGTGTGTTTGATCTTCTGCGGGCCCTGCATCTTCTCGTTCACGACCCGGACCTCTCCCAGGGGAACATCCTTCTCGTGCTCAAGGGAGGGGGGAGCGAACTAGAGACCGCCGTCTGGTTTGCCGAGAGGTTGGGAATCTCCGGCGCCGTTCGTTGCGTGTCCGGCAAGGGCTGGTCGGACGGTGACATGGAAAAATACTTTAACCTTGCAGACGTGTGCGTCTTTCCCAGCAAGGCAACTCCTCACTGGGAGGAGCAGTTCGGGATGGTCTTGATCGAGGCCATGGCATGCGGTCGCCCGATCGTGACCGCCGGAAGCGGATCCATAGGTCAGGTGGTAGGTGACGCCGGGGAGACGATACCGCCGGGGGACAGTAAGGCCCTCTACAGAACCCTCAAGGCGCTCCTCCTCTGTGACCAGAAGCGCTCGGAGCTGGGTCTTCGGGCGCGCGAGCGTGCACTTGCACGGTACAGCCATCTGGAAGTGGCCCGCCAGATCGGGCGAGTCTACAGTCGGGTGCTCGGCCTCCCAACGGGACGGCAGGTCGAATGAGGCCGGGAATCAAAAGGGGTACGGAATGGGACGTTCGGCGGAGCCCGAAGTTCTGGAACACGAAGCAGTAGACGTCGAGTGGAAGAGTCTTGTCGATGACTCCTCCGTCCCTCGTGCCACGGAGGTTGTCTCGTCGGGAAGGCGCCTCTTGACGAACAACATTCTTCTCACGGCGGCACACGTCGTGACAAAGGCCTGCACACTGATCACGCTGGCCCTCACGGCGAGGTACCTCGGAGCGGTTCATTTCGGCCAGCTCGCCTTTGCGGCCACGGTCGTGGGCTATTTCGGCGTGCTTCAGGACATGGGGCTCAACACGCTGTCGATACGAGAGGTCGCACGCGACAAACGTGAAGCGTCGCGATACATGGCCAACGTTCTCGGTGTGAGATTCCTCCTGACCCTGGCGACGATCGTGCTGCTTCTCGCAATCGCCGCCGTACTGAACAAGCCGCCCGAAGTGAAACTCATCATCGTCATAGCGAGTCTGGGGGGCCTGCCTGCCATAATCTCCGTCTCCAACGAGATACTCTTCGCCGCCCACGAGAAGTTTCAATACAAGGCCATTCTCAACGTGGCGAGCGGTATCCTGGCGGCACTCATGACCGTTGCCGTTTTGCTGGCGGGCTACGGTGTCGTGGCAGTGGTCGTGATCGGAGTCGTGTCGCTTTCGGTGACAGCGGTCCTCTCCTGGTGGGTGACCAGGTTCAGATTTCCTCTTCGTTCCGCGAGGTTTGACTGGGTCTTTGCCGGCAAACTCGTGAGAAGGAGTCTTCCGTTCGGCCTCACGACGCTGTTCGCGGGGCTCTACTTCCGGCTCTCGATAGCGATGCTCTCCCTCTTCAAAGGGGAGATGGCGGTGGGCTGGTTCTACGCGTCTTTCAGACTCATGGAGTCTTTGCTCTTCCTCCCGGGAATTCTCGCGATGACGCTCTACCCGGTGATGTCCGGGCTGGCCGGCGATTCTCACGAGAGACTGCAAAGGCTCTTCGCGTCGTCCGTGAAGATAGTGCTTACCGGTGCGCTGGCAGTGGCCGTGGGGACGACCATCCTGGCGAGACCCATCATCAACCTGTTCTACGGCGGCCAGTACGGAGAGTCGATTCGACTTCTCCAGATTCTCATCTGGGTCCTGGTGCTGGCGTGCATCAACACTATTATGATGTTTGTGATATTGGCGAAGAACGGCGAGAAGACCGTACTCAAGGCCACGATCGTGCTGGCAATAGTGAGCTTTCTCGGCAACCTGGTGTTCATACCCCGCTACGGCGCCCAGGGCGCGGCCGTCGTCACCGTGTTCGTCGAATGCGCGGGCACTCTGTATTACTGGACGGTTCTCCGAAGGCACGCACTCCACCTGCGAGTGTGGGGCTACATGCCCCGGGTGGGTCCCGGACTGATTATCATGGGGGCGTGCAGTTTTGCCCTGAGGCACTCGAACCTGGGAGTCGCGCTGAGCGTTTCGGCGCTGGCATACGTCTCACTGCTTCTTCTGACCCGCGTCTTCGACAGAGAGGAGCTTGTCGTCATACGGGATGCAGTCCGGAGGTTGAAACAGACTTGACTCACACAAGCGGGCAGCGTTGTTCGATCGTCGTGTTGAACACGATATCCAAATGGAAGTCCCTTCGGCCCGAGCTCTCGGCGATGGACAGAAAGCCCATGCTGATGAAGTGCCTGGAGTCCGTGACCCTCGCGGCGAAGGAGGCGGTCTCTCAACACCGTGTGGATGTCCACGTGATTAGCTCGCGAGGCGAAGATGGCTGCGAAGAGGCCGCGCTCTCGCGCTTTCCGGCCGTTCACGTTCACCTGGTCGAACGGGGACGATTTCTGTTCCTTTACAACGATTTCCTTCCCCGCCTCGACTCCGAGCGCGTCATTCTCCTCAACAACGACGTTGTGGTCGACGAGAAGTTCATTTCGCCTCTTCTGAAACACTTCGAGCGCGAAAAGACGTTCGCGGTTTCCCCGAGAATAATGAGGTGGAAGAACGGTGCTCCCGACGGCCTCGAGGTCGGCTACCGGGAGGCCGTCTTCCGGAGAGGAATGATCTCGTGGAAGACCCTGAACCGCGACGACGCTAGCCTCAACCTCTACGCTCACGGGGGAGCCTCGGCATACGATAGAAAGAGACTTCTTGAGCTCGGAGGTTTCGACGAGCTTTACCTGCCCTATTTCTACGAAGACGTGGACGTTTCGTACAGGGCGTGGAAACGCGGGTGGAGATGCGTGACCGAACCGGCCTCGGTCGTGTATCACCTGGGCTCGGAGACCATACGCCGGGGCACGTCACGAGATGCAAACGAGTGTTTCAGAAGGAAGAATCAACTTCTCTTCCATTGGAAGAATCTCTCAGACGGGCGGTTCCTGCTCACCCACGCGCTCTCAGTGGCCGCGCGACTGAGCCTCAGCCCCGTCCGAAGGGACTTTCTTTTTCCGAGAGCGCTCTGGATGGCCCTCGGCCAATTGCCGGACCTCGTGAAGAAAAGGAGAGCAGAGCAGAGCCAGGTACACGCTCACACCGACGCCGAGGTCGTCTCGATGTTGTCGGGGGGGTGCAGACTCGAGCGAACGCTGGCACAAGAAAGGGAACGCCATGTTGGGATACGTACTGAAGGTCTATCCGCCGGCTCCGTCTGAGACCTTCATCACGAACGAAATCCTGGAGCTCGGGAAACTGGGAGTGCCGTTCAGAGTGTTCGCTCTGAAGCAGGGCGATCTCGGTGCCTCGACCTCACCGTCCGCTCTCCCGCCCGCGCTTCCCGAATCGATCACGCTCGTGGACAGAAGCGCCGGAGGATACGTGAGAATAGCGCTGGCCGCCGGGGAGGCCTTCCTGAGAAAGCCCGGCCGCTTCTTGTACCTAGCGTTCAAGAATCTTCTCAGGTGTGACACCGGCTCTTTCAAGGACTTCCTCCTCGGCGCCCGGCTCTCCGTTCTGGTGCGCAGAAGGGGCATCTCACACCTTCACGCCCACTACGCGACTGCTTCCGCTCAGGTCGCAAGATACGCGCGCCTGCTGTCAGGGGTGTCTTACAGCTTCACGGGTCACGCATTGGACATTTTCGTCGGAGATGGGAAACTGGAGAACGTGGTCAACGATGCCAGTTTCGTGGTCACCGTCTGTGATTACAACAAGCAGTTCCTGTTGAGGAAGTTCAAATCGCTTTCGGAGGACCGTGTAAAGCTCGTGCTGTGCGGAGTGGACGCGCAGAGATTTGAGAGACGAGCGCTTCCGAGAGCCGGCAGGCCCTTCGTCTTTGTCTCGGTAGGCCGATTCGTCGAGAAGAAGGGCTTTGGTTATCTCGTCAAGGCGTGTGAGAAAATCAGGCGCAGAGGGCATTCCTTTGAGTGTCTTCTGGTCGGAGACGGACCCCTGCTGGGAGGCCTCAGGGAGGAAATTCGAGCCCTGGGCCTCGAAGACACCGTTTCCCTCTTGGGGACGCTCCCTCCCGACAAAGTGAGGGGACTCCTCGAAACATCGAACGCCTTTGTCCTCCCGTGCGTCGTGGCGTCAGACGGCGACAGAGATTCAATGCCGGTTGTGGTCAAGGAGGCGATGGCAATGGAGCTTCCGATAATCGCCTCACGGGAAGTGGGCATCCCGGAGATGCTGGCCGACGGTTGCGGAGTAATGGTACCGCCACGTGACGTGAAGTCTCTGTCCGACGCCATGGAGCTCTTTCTCACGACTCGTCCCGAGGTTCTCGCCGAAATGGGAGCGAGAGGCCGAAGGCTCGTGCTGGAGAGGTTCACCGTAGGCGGAGAGGTGCGGAAACTGGAGAAGCTTTTCAGACAATACGTGAGGTGATGACAAGGTGAAAGTGCTTTTCGTATATCCGGACTTCGGGCGCGGGGCCTCCGGCAAGTTCTATCACGGCGTCGCGTTCCTCTCTCGTGCGCTCAAGCGCGAGGGCCACACGATTTCTCTCTTTCACGCGATAGACCGGCCCGATCCGGGCGAGTTTGTGGCAAGAGTCGAGAGCCTCGAGCCCGATCTGGTTGCCTTTTCGACGACAACCAACATGTTCTCCTCGGTCAGGGAGTTTGCCGGAGCACTGAGGAAGAAGAGGAAGGTCCTGAGCGTTTGCGGCGGCGTGCACGCCACTCTCGCCCCCGAAGAAGTGATAGGCAGCGACGGCGTTGACGTCGTGTGCGTGGGAGAGGGCGAGGACGCATTGGTGGAGCTCTGCCAGCGCCTCGAGAGCGGCCGTGACCCCACGGACGTTCGAAACCTCTGGTACAAGACGAACGGAAAGATCGTCAGGAACCCCGTGCGGCCTCTCAGAGAGAATCTTGACGAACTCGGCTTTCCCGACCGCTCGATATTCGATCGCTCGGTTCTCGAAGACGCGAGGCTGGAGAGGCAGGTGTTCCTCGCCTCGCGGGGCTGCCCATACGACTGCAGCTACTGCTGCAACCACTCGCTCAGAGAGGTGGCCGAGGGCAAATACGTGAGATTCCGGAGCCCCGGGCACGTCGTGGAGGAGATTGAGACCGTCGTCAGGGAAGACGCGCCGCGCTACCTGATCTTCCACGACGACGTGCTCACGCTGAACAAGAAGTGGCTGCGTGAGTTCGCGGAGCTGTATCGCGACAGGATCTCGCTCCCGTTCGTGTGCAACTCCGTCGCCACGGCGCTGGACGAGCAATGCCTGAAACTGCTGAAGGAAGCAGGCTGCATCGAAGCGTTGATCGGGATCGAAAGCGGAGACGAGGAGCTGCGGACGAAGATTCTGCGAAGGAGAATGGGGGAAGAGGCGATTCTCAGGGCATTCCACCTGTGTGAACATTCGGGACTGGAGAGCACCGCCTACAACATGGTCGGCCTGCCCTTCGAGAACATGGAGAAGGTCCTGAGAACCATAAAGCTCAACGCCAGGGCGCGGCCGACCAAGATCCAGGTGTCGATCTTCTTTCCGTTTCCGGGGACGAGGCTCTACGAGCTGTGCAAACTGAAGAGCTTCCTCACCTCCGCCAGCGCCGACAGCTACTTCGAGGCGAGCACCATCACTCAACCAAGCATGAACGCGGACGAGGTCAGGTTTGTGTTTGGGAACTTCACGTTTCTCGCGGATCTCTACAGACTGGCTTTCTCGATCGGCCGTGTCTCGGGATGGGTGGAAGGGTTGCTCGACTTTCTGTACTTCAGGCGAAGCAAGGTCATCTCAGCGTTCAACAGGAGGATCGTCGCAGACGCACTGTCGTACAGAAACCGGCACGGGACGAAGGCCCTTCTCGGGAAACTCGCAGGGAGACTCGTCGCGCACCGCCCGGGCGGCGTGCGGACCGTTTCCACCGGCCGGCGCAACGCCGGCCGTCGGCAAGTGACGGAGGCGAGACCATGATTCAGGTGTTGGTGGTGATCGGGACCAGGCCCGAGGCGATAAAGATGTTTCCCGTGATCCGGTGCCTCTCCCGGAGAAGCGACGCTTTCTCGCTCAAGGTCTGCAGCGTCGGTCAGCACCGGGAGATGCTGGATCAGATGCTCGTGCTCTTTGGAATAGAGCCGGATTTCGAGTTGAACGTTATGACCCACGACCAGAGCCTGAACGGCATCGTGTCTCGCGCCTTGTCCGGGCTCGAGAGGATGATGGCCCGGGAGCGGCCCGACGTCGTCCTGCTCCAGGGAGACACAACCGCCGCCTTTGCCGCGGCTCTCACGGCGTTTCACAACAGGATTCCCGTCGGCCACGTTGAGGCAGGGCTGCGGACGGGCGATGACCGAAATCCCTTCCCCGAAGAGATGAACCGGCGCCTCGTCTCCTGCGTCGCAGAGTGGCATTTCGCACCTACGGTGCGGGCGCGAGAGAACCTCCTGAGGGAAAACGTGGACGCGGACAGGGTCTTTGTCACAGGCAACACCGTCGTGGACGCGCTTATGCAGGTGGCCGCCGAGGCCGGCGAAAGGAGAGAGACCGTTCTTTCGGACGCAGGCCTTCTTGAGCCGCTTGCACGGACTCAGAGGTTCGTGATCGTCACGGCGCACAGAAGAGAGAACTTCGGTTCACCTCTCAAGAGCATCTGCCGGGCAGTGGACCGCCTTGCCGGGCAGTTCGAGGACGTCGGCTTCGTATTCTCGGTGCACCGTAATCCCACTGTGAACGCCACTGTCCGGAGCCTGCTGAACGGCAGAAAGAACGTCGTGCTCACGGAGCCGCTTCCGTACGACGCCTTCGTCCTGCTGATGAAGGAGTGTCATCTTATTCTCACGGACTCGGGCGGCATTCAGGAAGAGGCTCCCACGTTCGGCAAACCGGTGCTCGTCATGAGAGAGAAGACCGAGAGGCCGGAAGCGGTCGAAGCCGGCGTAGCGCGAGTCGTTGGAACCGACGCCGACGCGATTGTCGAGGAGACCAAGCGTTTGATCACGAATCCTCGCGAATACGAGAAGATGGCGAACGCGAGAAATCCGTTTGGCGACGGCCGCGCCGCCGAACGCATTGCCCAGATACTTGTCGACGTGCTTGTTGGAGAACACCGATGTGCGACTCCTTTGACATTGTAGTCTTCCTCGGTGGAACGGACTGGGAGTCCTATCACAGGAGGCAGATGATTCTGGCGCTCGCGCGGACCATGCGCCCTGCCGGCAGGGTGCTGGCCGTGGAAAGGCCCGTCTGCCCCGCCACTACCCCGTTTCTCCACAGAGACAAGTTCTCTGATTGGCTTAGAGGGCGACGGAACTTCAGGGCCGTTTCGCCGAATCTCTTCGTCTGTACCCCCGTGGTGCTCCTTCACGACCAGATCGCCGCGAAGTTCCGCGTCGTGGAGGCTCTGAATCGAAGGATTCTCTCCTTTCAACTGCGCCGCGCGATGGCGAGGGCCGGCTTCAAAGCTCGAGTGCTCGTCGCCTGGTACTACAGTCCGTGGCAGTTTCCGCATCGTGGCGTGGCCGGAGAGCGTTGTTACGTCTACGAGCGCTTGGACGACTACAGTCAATTCGCGGCCGGGCTTTATTCCAGGATCCGCCTCCAGCAGATGGACAGGCAGATGGCGGAGGGCGCTGCCGTCGTATTCGCGACGGCGAGGTCGCTCTGCGCAGAGATGAAGAAGATGAATCCCAACACGCACTACGTGCCCAACGGGGTCAACTTCGAGCTCTTTCGCAACGCAGCCCGTAGGAGAGACGCCGTTCCTGACGACCTCAAGAGAATAGGGCGGCCGAGAATCGGCTTCGTCGGCAATC
>JAZDPI010000243.1:0-19109 GCA_043797775.1 Candidatus Eiseniibacteriota bacterium | reverse complement strand
CCCCTTCATTTCTTCGTTGGGAAGCGAGACGACCGAGACCGTTGTCTCCACCACGTGCTCCGGCGCGCATCTCTGTATCGCCAGCGTCAGAATCTTACGAACTTCTTTGTCCGCCTCGCGCAGGGCGTTCTCCCTGATCTCGTTGAGCAGCTTCGCCGCGCCGTGTCGCGCCTCGCTCACGAGGTTCGACATCAGGAGCTCCTTCGCATCCTGGGCTGTGAGCCCGGCGATCTTCTCAAGCCTGGAGTTCTGTTCCCTTATGAGCCCGGCCAGCTCTCTGTTCCTTTCCTCGACCGCCTTCTCCTTCGTCGTCGTGTCCCTTTCCAGCCTTCTAAGGTCCCTCTCTTTTCTCTCGAGAAGATCGGCCCGCCTGTTGAGGCTCCCCTCCTTCTCGCTCAGCCTGCGCTCCAGGGACTGAAGCTGCTGGCGCCCGGCCTGCGATTCCTTCTCGAAACTCGCCTTGGCCTTGAACCACTCGTCCTTGGCCTCCAGGACCGCGCCCTTCTTTCTTGTCTCGGCTTCCTTCTGAGCCTCACGGACTATCCTCTCGGCCAGCTTCTCGGCACTGACGACCTTCGTCTCTGAGACTTTCTTGTAGGTGTACCAGCCCGTGAAAAAAAGCCCGATCGCACCGAGCACTCCCACCACCACGTAACTGAGGATCGCAAAGTCCATCTATGACCACCCCTCCAGGACAACTCCGGAAAAAGAGAAATCCCCACCGGGTTGCCGTGTGACAGAGACTTTTGAACCTGGAATATCCAGGTGGGCACCAGACTCGAGGCCTTCACGCCCCCACTTTCGCGGGTTCCGCTATCTCCCTGAGAACAGGCTCCCAATGAACGACTGTTGGCTCAAAAACGCCTACATCATCACGGGCACGGTAGGGATTTGCGTCAAACCGAAGCAAACAACGACTAAGGCAGATCTCCCTTCTGGGTATCTTCCTCCTTCCGTTGATTCTGCTGATTCTGCCAAGCTGCGGCGGAAGCTGAGACTAATCATCGGCCAGCGTCTCCTCGAGTCTCGAGGCAAGCCCGGCCGCCCTCTCACGAATATCGGAGAGAGTCTGTTCCTTGTCCCGTCTCTCTTTGAACAATTCGTCTGCGAGGTTCAGGGAGGTCAAGATGGCGACTTTTCCAAGCGAGGCAACCGACAGTTTTTCGTTTATCTCCCTCATCTTCGAGTCCACGTACCGCGCCACGTCTGCTATGTAGTCGGAATTCGCCTCACCCCGAATCTTGTACTCGCCCCCGAATATCTGAACCTTGATCACGTTCTGACTCTCGTTCATGGTCTCTCTCATTCAATCCACGGGCTTAGATTCTCGTCAGCTTCCTTGCTTCCCTTCCATGTCCGCCAGAGTCCCCTTCGACTACTTCTCCAACCACTCCAGTCGAGAAAGAACGCCCTCCAGCCGAGCTTCAACCTGGCGTCTCAAATCAACAAGGGAGTCTCGCTCCCCCTCCAGCTCGGCTATGCGCGAGCGAAGAGACTTGAGAGTCCCCTCGCCGCTCGAGCCGCTAGCTTGCAGCTTCTTCGTTCTCTCCAGGAGCTCGAGATTCTCGGATCTGAAATTCGCGTTTTCCTCCTTCAGTGTTTTCATTGCCGATGCAACGCGCTCGATCTTTTTCTCAAGTTCTGCAAAGATCTTATCCATCACAAACTACTCGAACTAGCTCCCGCAACGGGCAGCACCTGAACTGGTTCCGCCAGTGTCAATGTGCCCCGCACTCTCCCCTGATTAGTGCACCTCTGGACCTGAGGCCCTCCGTGATCCTGCGCATGCTCTCGTCGACCTCAGGGTCCGACAGCGTCCGCTCCAGTGACTGAAAGCTGAGTGAATAGGCCAGACTCTTCTTGCCCTCTGGAATGGACTTGCCGGCGTAAACGTCAAAGAGCTCCAACCGGCGGAGATCTTCGCCCGCCAGCTTCCTCAACAGTTCCGCAACCTCTCGTTGAGGAAACTCCGCGTCGACTACGACGGCGAGGTCCCGCTTCACGCACGGAAACCGTGACGACTCCGCGAAGCCGGCTCTCTCGCTGCGGACACACCTTATGGTGTTTGCATCAAGCTCAAAGACGAAGACGTTTTTCTCGATCTCGAACTTCTTCAGGACCTCCCTGCTTGCCATTCCAAACAGGCCTAACGTCTTGTCATCACACAAGATAGAGCCCGACGATTCCCTCTCCACCTCGGGGCCATGATAACAAAGCACTCTGTAGTTGTCAACTCTCAATTTGCCCAGCAGGGCCTCCAGAACGCCCTTGATGTCGAAAAGATCGCAACTCGCGGGTTGGCGATCCTGCCAGCTCGGACCACGCTTCAGTCCGCACACCGCGGCAGCAATGCAGACGCGCTCCGTGTCGACCGGCGCACCCGCCGACTTGAACACTTTCCCGACTTCAAAGAGCCGAACGCTCTCCGCGCCTCTGCGCAGGTTCACGCTGACGGCCTCAAGCAGACTCGCAAGCAGCCTCGGTCTCATCACGGCCTCTGCGCTCGAGGCCGGGTTCGCCACCCAGGCCAGCTCGCGCTCACCGCCGGGAGGAAGAAACGCGCTCGCCCGCGCGGGATCGACAAGCGTTCGGGTCACGGCCTCGCTGAGTCCGAGAGACGCAAGCTGCCCGGCACATTCCTCCAGGAAGAGCTCTTCGTCATCGTCGACGCCGACCACCCAGCTCACGTTCGCAATCCTGTCGGGAAAATTGTCGTATCCGAAACTGCGCGCCACCTCCTCGACTATGTCCACCTCCTCGTTCACGTCGTGCCTGAACGAGGGAACCTCTATCTCAACCGACCCGTCCCTCTCGACCCATTTGAACCCGAGGCGCGAAAGCCTCGTCTCCATGAACTCTACCGGCACCGCCTTGCCTAGTCTGCTCGATATCCTCTGCGGGTCGACCCTGACCCTGGTTGCAGGCCTCCTTGCCGGATGAACGTCGGTCAATTCCCCCCGCACCCTCCCTCCGGAGAGAGTCGAGATCAGCCAGGCGACGTACGACACACATCTGCCCGCGATCTCCACGTCGCTGCCTCTCGAGAACCTGACCGAGGCCTCGGTGTCGAGTCCGAGCTTTCTCGACCCCTCCTTCACGGCCCTCGGAGAGAAGTGAGCGCTCTCCAGGAACACGCGCCTGGTCCCGTCGTGCACCTCGGTCTCGACTCCCCCCATCACGCCCGCTATGGCTATCGGGGAGTCGCCGTCCGTGACGAGAAGAACCTCCGGTCCCACGAGCCTCTTCACCCCGTCCAGCGTGACTATCGATTCACCGCTTCTTCCCCTTCTCACAAGAATGGACTTGCGCTTCATTCGGTCCAGGTCAAAAGCATGGATCGGCTGCCCGAACGTCGCCAGGCAGTAGTTCGTGCAGTCTACCAGACTGTTGAGTGCCCTGAAACCTGCTATCTCGAGCCTTCTTTCGAGCCACAGGGGCGACCTCCCCGCCCGTACGCCGCTCACGACGAGCCCGCAGTACCTGGCACAATCATTAGGAGACTCGACTTCAACGCGGACTCTCTCCTCCTGCCCTGCCTGCTCCGAGGCCAGCTCGGGCGTGGGGAACACAAGCGGCACTCCGGTCAAGGCGGAAACCTCACGCGCGATCCCGAGCACCGAGAGACAGTCCGGCCTGTTGTGGCTCACCTCGAGCTCGATTACCGTCTCTCCGACTCCCAGATGCTCGTCGAGCGAGACACCGACGGCCGTCTCCTTCGGCAAGTCGAGAATGCCGGCCGCGTCGTCGCTCAGACCGAGCTCGCGTCCGGAGCACATCATCCCGTGAGAAGTCTCGCCTCTTATGGTCACCGCCTCGATCCTCTTTCCGTCTGGGAGCGTGGAGCCCGGGCACGCCAACGCGACCTTCATGCCCTCTCGTACGTTGGGAGCGCCGCAGACCACTCTGAACGTCTCCACTCCGGCGGATACCTCACAGACCACTACTTTGTCCGCCCGAGGATGTTTCGCGACGCTCATCACTTGCCCCGTACAGACGCCGGGATAGACGGGGCTCGCCCTCTCCACTGACTGGACCGGGAAACCCAGCATCGTCAGCGCCTCACCCAGCTCCTCCGGACTCGAGTCGACGGCAACCAATTCTCGCAGCCAGTTGTATCCGATCTTCATCCTGTTGAGTCCCCACTTCGCGCTCTCTCACAGATTCACCTGTGCGCGTGCGCGCCGAGGCGATCAGCCGAATTGCTCGAGGAACCGTACGTCGTTCTCGAGGAAGTACCGAATGTTCGCGATCCCGTACTTGAGCATCGTCAATCTCTCGATGCCCGCTCCGAAAGCGAATCCTGTGTATTTCGTTTCGTCGTACCCGACGTGCCTGAAGACGGCGGGATGCACCATCCCGGCCCCCAGGACTTCCAGCCAACCGCTGCCCCCACAGACTCTACAGCTTCCCCGAGCAGGAAGCCGCGCCCCTCCCCCACAGCCCATGCAGGTAATGTCGACCTCAGCACTCGGCTCGGTGAAGGGGAAGTAGAACGGCCGAAACCTGACCCGCGTGTTCGACCCGAAGAATCTCCTTGCGAAATAGGACAACGTCCCTTTCAGGTCGGCGAAGGTGACCCCCGTGTCCACGTAGAGACACTCGAGCTGATGGAATTCCGGCGAATGTGTCGCGTCAGGAGCGTCCCTTCTGTAAACCCTGCCCGGGAATATCATCCGCACCGGGGGTGGTGTGGTTTCCATGACCCTTATCTGAACCGGGGAGGTGTGTGTTCTCAGCACCAAGCCGCCCTTCACGAAGAAAGTGTCCCCCTGCTCTCTCGCGGGGTGACCGGCAGGGATGTTCAAAGCCTCGAAATTGTGATACTCGTCCTCGATGTCGGGACCCGTGGCGACGGAGAAGCCCATGCCCAGGAAAATCTGCCTGAGTTCCCTGGTCACCAGGGACAGAAGGTGCCGCCGTCCCGTCCACTGCGGCGTACCCGGAAGCGTGAAATCCACGATTCCGGTCTTCTCTCTCTCTGTCCCGACTTCCAGCTCCAGGGTTCTTTCCGCAAGGCGCGAGCTCAGCGCCTGCTTCGCCTCGTTCGAGGCCTTCCCCACGAGCGACCTCTCGGACTCCTCGAGGCCGCCTATGGTTCTCAGCACGGAAGTGAGCAGCCCCTTTCTTCCCAGGTATCTGATTCTCGCCGTCTCGAGCTCTTCGCGCGTCGCCGCTCGTGCGATTTCGTTCAGACCGCACTCGGCAATCTCGCGCACTTTCTCTACAGCACCCACTTCATTCACCCGTTGGCAACCGAGGTTTCCACCGTGCTTCTCGCTATCTCCGCGAGCTTCGCAAACCCTTCTCTGTCATGAAGTGCCAGATACGCCAACGCCTTCCTGTTGATCTCGACGTCGGCCCTCTTCAGCCCGGAGATGAACTCACTGTAAGACAGTCCGTTCAGGCGGGCGGCGGCGTTGATTCTCGAGATCCAGAGTCCCCTGAATTCTCTCTTCTTGGCCCTCCGATCACGATACGCATACTGCAGACTCCGCATCAGGGTTTCCTTGGCTGTCCTGTGGAGTCTGTGCCTCCCACCTCTGAACCCCTTGGTGGCCTTGATTACCTTCTTTCGTCTGCGTCTACCAGCAGGTACAGTTCTGACTCTCGTCATTTGACTCACCTCTTCGATTGCACCCCGGGCTCACCCGAAGGGAGCCGGGCAGGCACGTGTCCGGTTACGTTTGAAGCATTCTGCGCACCCGCCCGCTGTCTCTTGGAGAAACACAGGCGGGTTTACTCAGTTTGCGCTTTCGCTTGCGCGTCTTGCTGGTCATGATGTGTCCCGCATAGGCGCGCCTGCGCAGAACCTTGCCCGTTTTCGTCAGCCTAAATCTCTTCTTTGCACCCTTGTTTGTCTTACGCTTGGGCATGCCTCGTTCTCTCCTTCCCCTCCATCAATGAGCCCCGACGCCCACCTTCATCCCCGGGCTCCGCAGCGGCTTACTGACGCGGTTTGGGCGCCTTCGGAACCATCACCAGTATCAGATTCTTGCCTTCGGAGCGCACGGCACCTTCAGTCTGGCCGGTCGACTCGAGGTCCTTCACCACGCGTTCGAGCAGCCTGTGGCCGAGCTCGGCATGCGTGAATTCCCTCCCGCGGAACGTGACCGTGAACTTCACCTTGTCGTGAGCCTCCAGGAATTTCTTGGCGTGATCCATCTTGAACTGATAGTCGTGCTCCTCGATCTTCGGCCTCAGCTTCACTTCCTTCAGGTGCATGATGTGCTGTTTCTTCTTCGCCTTCTTGGCTCGCTTGCTCTGTTCGTACTTGAATTTGCCGAAGTCCATGATTCGACAAACCGGCGGGCTCGTGTCGGGCGCCACTTCAACAAGGTCAAGACCGTGCCCTTCCGCCGCGGCAAGTGCGTCCCTGGAAGACATCACTCCCATCTGAGTACCGTCAGGACCTATGACTCTCACCGAAGCGGCCCTGATTCGATCATTCACCCTTACTCTCCTTTCCTGCACGATGGTTATCACCCCCTGAATAAAGCAGGAAACACAAGAGCGGAGGTCATCCACAGGCCTCCGCCAGCTTCAACGGCAAGTAAAAGTGCTCTCAAGCCTCAAAAAGTACCCTGTAGACTTTCATCACAGGGTGAGAAGCCGGCGGCTTCTACTTCAACAACATGTATTCAATCCTACATCCTTTGTGCTATCTCGGCAAGCAAATTCTTCTTGAACTCGTCGAGAGCGAGCACCCCCATCTGTCCCTTCTTCTTGCTCCTTACGGAAACCACTCTCTCGGCTGTTTCGCGCTTGCCGATCACAAGAACGTAAGGTATCTTCTGGAGCTCGGCGTCTCTGATCCTGCTGCCTAACGTCTCGTCTCTGAAATCGCCTTCCGCCCGGATCCCGTCTCCGCTCAGCGAAGACAGGACCTCGTTTGCCCAGGCCTCGTTCGCCTCTCCCATGCTCACGATTTGCACCTGCACGGGCGCCAGCCACACCGGAAACTCGCCCGCGTGGTGCTCTATCAACGTCGCCACAAAGCGCTCCATTGCCCCCAGCACCACCCGGTGAATCATGTACACGGGATGCGGCTTCCCATCCGACCCCACGTATGTGACGCAGAAGCGCTGAGGCAGATTGAAGTCGAACTGAATCGTGGCGCCCTGCCAACCCCTGCCGATGGCGTCCAGCAGATTCACGTCGATCTTGGGGCCGTAGAAGACGGCCTCGCCCTCGGCCCGCTTGAAAGGTAGATTGTGCCTTTCCAGGGCACACTTGAGGGCGTCTTCCGCCGCGTCCCACGATTCATCGTCCCCGGCGAATTGCTCCTTGCGGGCCGGGTCGCGCACGCTCAGACGAACGTCGAAATCCTTGAAGCCGAAGCTGTCGAGCATGAACATCGTGAGGTCAAGAACCCCGTCTATCTCCCGAGGCATCTGCTCCTTCGAACAGAATATGTGGCCGTCGTCCTGTGTAAAGCCCCTCACCCTGAACATCCCGTGCAGCACGCCGGACCGCTCGCGCCTGTAAACGGTGCCGAGCTCGGCGTACCTGATCGGAAGCTCCCTGTAGCTTCTTCTCTTCGACTGAAATATCAGGATGTGCCCGGGACAGCTCATGGGCTTGAGCACGTACGGCTGGTCTTCGACGTCGAGCACGTACATGTTGTCCTTGTAGTAGCTCGTGTGCCCCGAACGATCCCACAGCCCGGCCCGCGCGATGTGCGGAGTGTAGACCAGCTGGTAGCCGCGCTTCCGATGCTCCCCGCGCCAAAAGTCCTCTATCGTGTTTCTGAGCGTAGCGCCCTTGGGATGCCAGAAGACAAGTCCGGACCCGGCCGCCTCCTCGATGCTGAAGAGATCCAGCGCGACTCCGAGCTTTCTGTGATCCCGTTTCTCGGCCTCTTTGAGCCTTGCCAGGTGCTCGTCGAGATCCCCCGCCGACGGAAAGGAGACGCCGTAGATTCGCTGGAGCATCGGATTGCACTCGAGGCCTCTCCAGTATGCACCTGCGACCGAGAGCAGCTTCCATGCCTTCACCCACCCCACCGACGGCAAATGCGGCCCCCGGCAGAGGTCCACGAAATCCCCAGTTCTGTATAGCGCCACGGTCTCGGATTTCACCTCCGAGAGAATCTCGACCTTGTATCTTTCGCCCGCGCTCTCGAAGAGAGCCAGGGCCTCGTCACGCCGCACCAATTCCTGCCGGAACGGAATGTCCGCGTCCACCATGCGCCCCATCGTCTCCTCGATTCGCCGGAGATCCTCCTCGCTGAAAGGGATTGCCCTGTCGAAGTCGTAGTAGAAGCCTTCCGATATTGCGGGCCCTATGGCGAGCCTGGCATCAGGATAGAGCTCCTTAACCGCCGCCGCCAGCAAGTGCGACGAACTGTGCCAGTACACCTGCCTTCCGTCTTCGCTGTCGAACCCCAGAGGGACCACTCGGCCGGCCTCAGGAACGGGAGCGTCACAATCAACGACCTCTCCGTTGATGCTCAGCGCGAAATAGCCGCCCGCCCCGATCACTTCTTCGAGAAGCCGTCGCCCGGACGTTCCCTCCGGCACGCTGACGGCGCCTCTACCCTCAACGAAAATCTGCAAACCTCTCCTCCTCCGGCGAGCAGGCCCGCCGGAACAAACGGGGTCCTCAAATGGCAATGGTGGGCGATACTGGACTTGAACCAGTGACCTCCTGCATGTCAAGCAGGCACTCTAACCACCTGAGCTAATCGCCCACCCAGACTTCGCTTTCCACGAGACAGCTTAGACTTACGCCGCGGGCTTGTCAACGAGCCCTCTTGAAGCGCTCACCTTTCAGAAATCATGAGTCTCAGCAGGTCACCGACGTTCTCGGCACGATTCGCCAGAGCCCCCAGTTCCGCGAACACCCTCATCCATATCATCACCGAAACCGGGTCGATTCTCTTCTCCAGCGCGAACATGTTCTTGGCCAGGTCCATCTGGTAGGTGTCTGCCTCCCACTCCTTCGTGCCGATGTCGCTTACCGTCTTGAGAATCTTCTCGGTCTCAAGCCCCGGGCCCTGCCCGCTGGTCATGTTGTGCATTTCCGCGACGGCCTCTCCCGCCAGACTGCTCGCTTCCACCACCTTGTCCACAAGAGCAAGGAGCTTCGGCGCGAAATCAGGCGGCACTTTCATGAGCCGCATCGTCAGGAGCACGGCGACGTCTTCGGCGGAGTCGGCGATGCCGTCCTGCTCCTTGAGGAGCGCAAGAAGGTCCGAGCGGTCCACCGCCAGGAAGATGCTCCTCGGGAGGCGGTTCCTGATCTCGTTTTTCGTGATGTCGGCCTCGTGCTCCAGCCTCGAAACGAGCTCCGCCAGATGATTCACCTCTTCATAATCTTCCCTTAGCATTGCCTCGAAAAGCGGCTTCACGTGGCGCACGCACTCCTGCACCTTCTCCATGTGTTCGTTGACAATACCGAAAGGCGACTTTGTGAGCATCGCTCTGAACGCTTTCACTTGAACAACTCCGTCTTAAGGGTTTTGCGACTCATAGGTCCCCGGCGGCCTGGGGGGCGACCCGTGCGCTCCTTGCGCGAATCCCGACCACGGGTGGGTCCTGCAAGCTCGAGGCTCAGGCCAAGAGCGGATAGGCCGCAAGCCCCCACCGTGCGCCGGTCTTGCGGGAGCCAGCTTATCACCTATCCAAGAAACCCGTCAAGGTTCCAGATTGACATGCGCCCCGGCAAGTGCTAGAAGATAACGCCGCCGGTCGAGCTTCGAGCGGACGCTGTCTCGATCGGCTCGTTGATTGTCCGTCCGACGGTTCCGCCCGGTCCAAGAGGAGG
Organism: Candidatus Eiseniibacteriota bacterium; assembly: GCA_043797775.1. GTDB lineage: Bacteria > Eisenbacteria > RBG-16-71-46 > JAFGJU01 > JAFGJU01 > JAZDPI01. The sequence goes on along the minus strand of JAZDPI010000243.1, from coordinate 9,344 downwards.
AAACATGAGAAAAGTGATTGCGCTGGCGGTGCTGGTCTGCTGTCTGACCGTACTGGTCAATTGTGCGAAAACTGTCACCTTCCCCGTGTCCGTGGTCGTGCCGGCGGCTCAGGCCAAGGCTAAGGTAGGCCTTGACAAGAACGGCAACGCCCTGGTGGAGCTCACGGTGAATCACCTGGCTCCCCCCCAAAACCTCAATCCGCCGAGATCCGTGTACGTCGTTTGGATTCACACGCCGGACAACCGGGTGATCAACCTCGGCCAGCTCAGAGTCGGCGGCAAGCTCAAGGGCGCCATACGGGGAATCACCCCGTTCAAGGAGTTTCGTCTTGTCGTGACGGCCGAGGACGACCCGATGGCCGCCTATCCGGGACAACAGACGGTGCTGTCCACGGGCGCACTTAGGGCGAAGTAGTGTGGCAGGCGCTCGGCCAGGAGGTTCGAGAGTGCCCATGGTCGGGGCGAAAGCAAGCACTGGTGAGGCTGAGATTGGACATGGTGCCCCCGGGGTGACTCGAACACCCGGCACGCGGTTTAGGAAACCGCTGCTCTATCCACCTGAGCTACGGGGGCAGTTTCTTCGACGACTCCACGGCTCCGGCCAAACCCTCGAGTCTTGCTGGATCCTCAACTTCGGTCGAGCCGCCGGATCCCGGCGTTCGCGTGCATCCCCACAATCGTAATATGGCAAGCAGCGTGCTGCAACGAGAAATGGCGGCGGGTACTTCCAACACCGGCCGATGCATAACACCACGAGGGACGCTCACCGTGACGACAGGTGCCATCGCGGCGACCACCGGAGCCCTCCAGAAGGCTCCGTCACTCCTCGGCGTACTTGACGAGAGAGAATAAGTCGTAGGCCGCAAGCCGTTCACGCCCCTTGAGAAACTCGAGCTCTATCAAGAACACGATGCCGGCGACCCCGCCGCCGAGCTTCTCTACCAGCCGGGCCGCGGCAAGCGCGGTACCGCCCGTGGCAAGCAGATCATCCACTATGACGACCCTCTGGCCGCTGCCGATGGAATCGGCGTGGACCTCAAGAGCGTCCTTGCCGTACTCCAGCTCGTACTCTTCTCTCACTGTCTTCCAGGGGAGCTTGCCGGGCTTGCGGGCAGGCACGAAGGGCAGTTTCAGGCGATACGCCAGCGCTCCGCCCAGAACGAACCCGCGGGACTCCACTGCCAGAATCACGTCGGGGCGCCTTCGGCCGCACTCCTCGGCCAGGGTGTCGATCACCTTCGAGAACTCCTGACCTGCGCTAAGCAGAGTAGTTATGTCTCTGAAGACTATCCCCTTCTTGGGGAAGTCGGGGACGTTTCTGATGATCTTCTTGAGCCTTTCGGACATCCCCCGGCCTCCTTATCAGTGGAGAGAGCCGACGCCGCTCCAAGTGCTCCTACTGCTCCCGTCGCTCCCCGTGCTCCTGGTGTTTCTAGTGCTCGATTTCCTGCTCCGCCGCACTTCGACGCTCCGCGCTTTCGATGAACTCCCTGAGTCGAGAGAGGGCTCGCTTCTCGATCTGCCTTACGCGTTCCCTGCTCACGCCGAAGAGAGCCCCGGTCTCCGCAAGGGTGTGCGTTCTTCCGTCGTGAAAACCGTAGCGAATGCGGAGGATCTTCTCCTCCCTGCCGGGCAGCTTGCCCATCAATCTGGCCAGATTCTCGTACTCGAGCTGAAGCTCGACCATCTCTTCCGGGCTTGCGACCGCGAGCAGAGGTTCGAACTGAGACAGTTCGCCGTAGGCCTCCGACGCAGAAACGTAGTCCAGAGACTTGATCCCGCCGATCAAGCCCCGTATTTGCTCGACCTTCCTCTGCGGCTCCCCCATGTGGTGAGCGATCTCCTCAACGCTGGGCATCCCCTGAAGCTTCCTGCTCAGCAGGCGCTCGGCAGACACGTAGCGGTTGATGAGCTGGAGGACGTGGATCGGTATGCGAACGGTGCGCCCGTAGTTCGCCACGCCCCTCACGACCGCCTGCCTTATCCACCACAGGGCGTACGTACTGAAGCGTGTCGCCCGAGAAGGGTCGAAGCGCTCCACGGCCGAGATCAACCCCAGATTCCCTTCCTCTATGAGATCCAGCAACTCAACGCCGCGACCCTGATACGCCTTCGCGACGCGCACTACAAGGCGCAGATTGGACAACACCATGCGTCTTCGGGCCCCTTCGTCCCCCGCCTGCACTGCCCTGGCAAGAGTGCCTTCCTCGGACTCCGTCAGAAGAGGATACCTGGCGATTTCCCTCAAATAGACGCTCAGCGAGTCGAGCGTTCTCGCCCTGTCCGCATCGGGACGGGCACCGGGGGCGGCCTCGTCGGCCGTCTCATCGTATTCCGGGATTCGCACCTCAATCCCGGCCTCCGCGGCCTCCTCCAGGAACTCCTCAAACGCGTGCATGTCGAAATCTGAGCGATGTAGTATCCTTTCAATCTGGTCGTCAGGCACCACGCCCGCCTGCGCGTGCTCCTCGAGGGTTCGTTTGAGTTTCTCCCGGAATCTGCCGTCCGGCTGACGTTCAACCATAGCGAACTCGCACCTGACGCGCCGACCGCGCGACAGTTCTAAAACCCGACTTCGAAATCTCCAAGTTCTCCCCCGAACTCTCTCCAGCTCACGCTCACCTGCGACACCCGTGCCGCGCGCGGCCCCTCTCTCAGTGCGGAGAGGAGACTCTCGATCGATTCACGTTCTCCCTCGACCTCCAGCTCGACGGTGCCGTCCGGCACGTTTCTCACGAATCCCTTGAGGCCGAGGGCACGGCCCTGGCGCAGGGCGAAGAATCTGTAGCCGACTCCCTGAACCATGCCGGAAACAACGATGTGCGCTCTGGCTGCTTCCATGTGGGGATGGTCTTGGCTGGTCGGGGCGAGAGGATTTGAACCTCCGACCCCATGGTCCCGAACCATGTGCGCTACCTGGCTGCGCTACGCCCCGAACCAAGCTCCAGCGTGCTTTGAAGCCAACGCACTCAAGACGCCTGCCCTACCAGGGGAACAAACCTGACAGGCTCGATTTCTCTCCTGAGGAGCTTCTCGCCCCTCTTCTCGACGACGACGAGTCTCTGTTCCTCGCTGGAGCCGACCGGCATTACCAGCACTCCTGCCTCTTCCAGCTGTTCCAGAAGTGCAGTAGGGACTTCGCTCGCCGCCGCACTCACCACTATCCTATCAAAAGGAGCAAAGGATTTCCAACCAACTCTTCCGTCGCCCAGTCGCACCACGACGTTGCTCATCCCGAGCAGGCTCAGCGCGGCTCGTCCCTTCTCGAGCAGTCTCGGTATTCTCTCCACCGCAAAAACCGCTCTCCCGAGCCGGCTCAGAACCGCAGCATGATATCCTGAACCCAACCCAACCTCCAGGATTTTCTCGTCGCCCTTGAGTCTCAGCAGTTCGCTGATTCTTGCAACCACGTATGGTTGCGAGATGGTCTGCCCGAAGCCGATGGGCAAAGCGTGGTCGCCGTACGCCTTCGACCACAGTCCTTCTTCCACGAAAACATGCCGCGGCACGCGCGACATAACCTCCAGCACCCTTCTGTCTCGTATGCCCCTCCCCTCGAGCTGGGAGCTGACCATGTTCCGTCTGGCGAGTGAGAAAGCGTCCTGGGCGTTGCTCTTGGCCATGCAGACGACCACCTTGAGACGACACGAACCGCCGCCGGCGCCCGGCCGGTATCAGGGACTCAGATTCCACGACTCCATCTCCGCTATCTTCCCGTAGTCAGTCAGGTCAAGGTGGAGAGGAGTGACAGATATGTGGCGCGACTCAATCGCACTGAAGTCGGTGTTCCCTCCCGAAATCCACGTCGGCTCGTTGCCGCCTATCCAGTAGTAAGTTTTCCCACGCGGGTCCACTTTCTCTACAATCACGTCCCTGTAAATGCGCTTACCGAGCCTGGCGATTCTCACGCCCGCTATCTCCTCCGCCGGTACATTCGGAACGTTCACGTTGAGAAGCACTCCGGAATCCAACCCCTTCTCCAGCACCAACCTCACGAGTTTGAGCGTGAATGAACAGGCCGATTCGAAACGGTACGGCGGCTTCCCGGTCATGGATACGGCCACCGACGGCACACCCTGAAGCGTGCCCTCTATAGCGGCCGCGACCGTGCCGGAATAGCTGGTGTCCTCGCCGAGGTTGGGGCCGTGGTTTATGCCCGCCACGAGGATCCCAGGCTTCTCCTTCACGAGCCCGTTGAAGCAGAGCAGCACGCAGTCCGTCGGAGTCCCGTCCACGCTCATCACGGACTCCTCCATTCTCGTGACTCGAAGCGGATGGTCCAGCGTCAGGGAATGGCTCGTCGCACTCTGCTCCCTGTCCGGCGCCACGGCCACGACGCGGTACGAGCTCAACAGGGCGCGCCTCAGAGCGCGCAAACCCTCGGCGTGTATGCCGTCATCGTTTGTCACGAGAACGAGCGTGTCCTTGCTCACGGGCCCACCCTCTGCAACGTACCAGGATCTTCATGAAGCAAATCGCATCCTTGAACGGTCTGATGTAGCTCTGCTGCGTTCCGTAAAGTGTGGGTATGGGAATCGCGTCTATGCGAAAACCCTGAAGCCCCGCCTTGATCAGTATCTCAGACTCCATGTCGTATCGCGACCCCTCGAGCTCCACCGCCCGCAGCACGTCAGCGCTGATGAACCTGAAGCCCGACTGGCTGTCCTCGATTCGAAGCCCCGCCATCCTCGAGACGACCCAGGACGTGATTCTGTTCACGAGAACTCTGATGCGCGGCATCGTGCGCACGTCTCTCATCCTCGAGCCCACGATTATGTCCGCGCCCCCCATTCTCGCCTTCTCCAGGAGTCTTGTGATCAACGACGCGTCGTGCTGTCCGTCCCCGTCCATGGTAATCACACCCGCGTAATCCTGTGCGAGGGCCCACCTGAAGCCGGTCTTCAACGCCTCTCCCTTCCCGGCGTTCTGCTCGTGCCTCAGAACCGTGTATCCCAATCGCTGCGCCTCTCCCGGGTAACCGTCGGGAGAACCGTCGTCGATCACGATCACGTTCTCCTTCCCGACCAACGCTGCCGCCTTCTCCAGCACTTCGAGAAGCGCCGGGCCGGTCAGATAGGCGGGCACTATGACGGCGACTCTCATTTACTCGGCGTCCCTCCATATGGGTTCGAAAACGAACCATTGGTCCGGATACTGACGCACGTACTTCTCTATCAGGCCGACGCATCTCTGCATCAGCTCTGCGAAGGAACTGAAGCATCCCTGCGGCCTGATCGGTTCCTCGACAAACAGCTTGAAACGATCACCCTTCTCTCGTATCACGAATCCAAGTATAATCGGCGCGCCCGTTCTCAGCGACAGCACGACGTGACTGTAAGGAAGCATCGCGGGGGCGCCGAAGAACTGCCACTTGAGACCCCTTCCAAGCAGGTTTCTGTCACCGAGAATCCCCACACACTCCCCGCGGCGAAGGGAACCCAGAAGCTCGCTCGTCGCCACTCCGACCGACACGGGCCTGATTCCCTTGCGCGTGCGCCTCTTCACGAAGAAGCGGTCAATCAACTCGTTCTTGTGCCGCATGGCCACCACGGAGAGCGGCACGTCGCAGAGGGCGAACATTGTCCCACCGAGCTCCCAGTTGCCGAGGTGCGCGCCGAGAAAAATCACTCCCTTCTCCTTCCCGTACTCTTTCTTCACGATCTCCAGGGCTTCCACCGCAATCTGTCTCGCGATTGATTTCTTTGTGACCCTCGGCAGCCTCAGGAAGTCCACGATGAATTTCGCAAAATTCCTGAACGTGCGCTTCGCTATCCGGCGAAGCTCCGCCTCACTAAGCGCACCCCCGTGGACGTGACGGAGATTCGCCAGAACGGCCCTTCTCGAACGAGCGTTGAGCTGAAAGTTGACTTCGGCTATCGCCACCGAGAGGAAGTATCCCACGGAAACGGGAAAGATCTGCGCCAGCACGCCGCCCAGCTCGTAGAGCAGCAGGCCCCACACGTCGCCCAGATTGAGAAGCGCTTTTCTGAGAGCTCCCACGCGCAACCGGCTTGTCCCCTCCCTTGACAGCCCGCCGGGCGGTCAGCCCGCGTGCAACTTGAACCGCCATATGCCGATGGTGAACGCCACCAGAGAGAAGCCCAGCAGCGTCCCCGCCTCCGGAAGAACGGCCACGACTCCACGGCCGTACCACAGAACGTCTTTGAATCCGTCCATGGCCCACGCGGTTATGGTCAGCACGTGAGCCAGCTTCTGCATGAAGTCCGGCACGATCTCAAGCGGCCACCAGCTCCCACCCAATCCGGACATCACAAGTATGATCAGCACGGAGACACCCGAAAGTTGAGCCTCGCTCCTGACCAGGGAGGCCAGCAGAATCCCCAGGCTCGTCGCCGCCAGAGCAACTACGATCGCCATCACGGCCAGTCCGGCCGGCGAGCCGCCGAGATCCATCCCGAACACCACGCGACCGAACGCAAAGAAGACCGTTATCTGCACGACGGCGGTGATAAAATTGGGCAGAAGCTTGCCGACAAGGATACTGACTCTGCTCACCGGAGTCGTGAGAAGCCTCCTCATTGTTCCCAGTTCTCGCTCTTTCAGAAGAGCTCCTCCTCCCGACATCATAGTGAAGAGCGCGAACATCACAGCGTAGCCGGGCACGTTCTGCTTGAACGGATCCACGCCCGCCTCGCGAGTGGCTATCACGTCTTCCTTGCGCACCGTGACCGCCGGACTCGCCTGGAGCTCAATCGATCTTTCCAGTGCCCTCCGCGCCGTTTCGTCCGCGCGGGCCCTCCCCCCGGTCGCCTCCATGACCTGTTCCATCGAAACCCTCACCGCAAGCGCGTTCGCGGACAACCTCTGCGCAACGCCGTCGAGGATCCCGCCGACGATTCCGGGAGTGACGAGCGAAGCGGGATCCTGAAGAAGCACGAGCTCCGTCCGAGCTCCCTCCGTGACTTTGGCTCCGAAGCCGGAAGGAATGAGTATTGCCGCCGTGCGGCGTCCCTTCTCAATCCTCTCGCGAGCCCTTTCCTCGGTCATCACCACTCTCTCGTTCTCCACGGTCAGGCTTTCTTCAACCGTGATGCCCCCGACTTCCTTGAAGACGGCGACCAGCTCCCGGGAAAGCTCGCTACGGTCGAGGTCGACCAGAGGCACCCTAAGAGGGCTCTCACCGCTCCTGAAGGCACCGGACAGGGCGAAACTCGCGATGGTAATCACGACCATGGGCACGACGAAGAGAATGATCATGGCCCCCGTGTCTTTGAGCTGTATCTTCAGGTCTTTGAGCGCAACGTACCAGAACTTCATTTCAGTCCCTGAGTCTCTTCCCGGTAAGATGGAGGAACACGCTCTCCAGATTGGGTTCGAGAATCTCGAGCGACAACATCTCCAGGTCAAGCTCTCCGAAAAGCGAGATCACCTCCAAGACGGCCTGCCGGGCCTGGTGGGCCTCCACTTTGAGGAGCGGATGGTCCGGCCCGAGCTCGGTTCCATCATGCCGGCCGGCGGGGGGAATCACGCTCACGTCCTTGACGCCGGCGAGGCACCCGATCTTCGACAGGATCTCCTGCGAGCAGGCGGGAACGCCGATGCGGATCAAGCCGCCGCCGAGGAGAGAAACGAGGCTGGCCGGCGTGTCCAGCGCCACGATCTTGCCCTCGTCCATGACGGCAACCCTGTGACAGAGCCGCTCGGCTTCCTCCATGTAGTGAGTGGTGTAGACCACCGTCACCCCTTCTTCGTTGAGACGCTTCACATTCTCGAAGATGTGATTCCGCGACTGCGGATCCACTCCCACGGTCGGCTCGTCCAGAAACAGGACCGTGGGCCTGTGCATGAGACCCGCAGCCAGGTTGAGACGCCTCTTCATGCCGCCCGAGTACTTTCCCATTTCCTCGCCCGCCCGCGCGGAGAGTCCCACGATCTCCAGCGCTTTTCGCATCCGGTCGCGAAGCTCGCTCCCCTTCAACCCGCACATGCGGCCCCAGAACGCCAGGTTGTCGCGCCCGGAAAGCGTGGGGTAGAGAGCGATGTCTTGAGGCACTACGCCGATCAGCTCCTTCACTCTGGATGGGTTCAGGACCGCGTCAACACCGTCCACCACGACGGTACCCGCCGTCGGCCGAAGGAGACAGCAGAGCATGTGTATGGTCGTCGTCTTCCCGGCGCCGTTCGGACCGAGCAGGCCGAAGATCTCTCCCCGTTCGACGGAGAAACTCACGCCGGCGACGGCCGTTATCCCGTCGTAGTTCTTGCAGAGATCTCGGACTTCGATGACGAAGCCGCGCTGCTTCATTTCTCCTTCCTGGCACCCACTGCCGGGAAAAGTGCGTTCCGACCGGAACGCTCCCCTGCTGTGCGACACTCGATCAAGCCTCGAGTGGCGTTCAAAGAAATCGAGCCGGACAAAGCCAGCTCACCCGAGAATCCACATTCCAACCGAGAATCCACTTCCAAAGCAACTGGTCGGGGCGACTGGATTTGAACCAGCGACCCCTAGCCCCCCATGCTAGTGCGCTACCTGGCTGCGCCACGCCCCGACCATAGCCTGCATCTTTGATGGCAGTGGATGATACTACTACACACGCTCTCCGGCCGCAACAGCTTTGAGCCGCAAGGAGGGCCGCGGCCCCCCTCTCATCCGAGCGCAGGCAGAAACCGGCAAGCAACCGGCTTCACTTGCGCATCAACGTCAAAATCTCCTCCAGCTCCTTCTTTACGTCTTTGAGGAATTCGCTTGCTCCATCCTGTTCCGCGCCGCCTTCCGCCTTCCGAGCCGACCTTCTCTCGTCCAGGAGATACCTGCGAGCCCCCGAGATCGTGTACCCGCGATCGTACAGGAGCTTCTTTATCGTCATGAGCAGTCCGATGTCTCCCGCCCTGTACATCCTGTTTCCGGCGCGGTTCTTCTTCGGCCGCAGCATCTTGAACTGCGTCTCCCAGTATCGCAAGACGTGCGCCTCGACGCCCAGGATTGCGCTCACCTCGCTTATGGAGTGATACGTTCTACCCTTATCTTCCCCTGCCAAATGGAGCACCTCCTTTCTGCTGCGTGACGCCTCCAGGAAAGCTGATTCCTAATGGGTCTCCGCCTTGAGTTCGCGGCCCATGAGCTCATCTATGGCCGAGTGAGGGTTCTTCCCCTCGAACAGAACCCGGTAAACCTCCTCGGTTATGGGCATTTCCACCTCCAGCCTTCTTGCCAGATGGAGCGTGCTGCGCGTCGTTCTGACGCCCTCCGCCACCATCACAAGTTCCGAGAGGACGCTCTCGAGGTTCCTTCCCTTGCCCACCTGTTCGCCCACGTAGCGGTTCCGGCTGTGACGGCTCAGACAAGTGACGACCAAATCCCCCACGCCCGCCAGGCCGAAGAA
>JAZDPI010000210.1:0-14427 GCA_043797775.1 Candidatus Eiseniibacteriota bacterium | reverse complement strand
CTCGGTGCTTTGATTGAACCCCCGCTCCCTTTCCCTCACGCGGTGAAGAGGAACCGGACACATGAGATCGTAACCCGCGAGGCGCTCGTCCACGATGCCGGAGCGAAGAACCAACTGTGCAAGAAAGAGAGCGAGCTCCCGTTCGCGCGAGTACTTGAACCTGTGGATAAGGGTCAACACGGCTTGTCCCGCGGGCAACGCCGCCAGCGCACTGACCTGGCCGTGCCCGGGTGATTGACACAAGCCGCGGTCGGAGATCCCCTCGTATCTGCAGCCCGGACAGAAGAGGACGGGCTGCGGTTCCAGGAGGGTGAGGCAGGAAGGACACACCCTGTCAATGGCAGCAGCGCCTTTCTGACAGACAAGGCAGTGGTGAGGGAGCAAACACTCGAGGAAAGCGTTACCGATGGTCCGGCAAGCACCGAAGATTCTCATCACCTTCACACCGCACCTCCCATCGAGAACCCACCACTATGCTTTGCGTCGGAGGACGAGCATCATTGTCACGGAAGCGACGACGAGGATTGCAGAAACCAACTGGTTGGTGTTGAAATGGAACGATAGAAACAGATCCGGGTAATCGCCGCTGCCGTAGTATCTCGTGAAGTCGACCAGGAATCTGGCAGAGGCGGAGGCCGCCACGTAGGACCAGAAAAGCTCTCCATCGAACCTCTTTCTTCCTTCCCTCCAGAGCAGATAGGCGAGGATAAGGAGGACGAGCGCAGACGAGTAGATCTGCGACGGATGGATCCTCGTGCACGGGAAGACCACGGCGGAAAACGAATCCTCCGGGAACACTACACCCCAGGGCAGCGAAGTCGGAGTCCCGAAACAGCAACCGTTCATAAAACAGCCCACCCTGGTTATGGCCTCGCCAAGCGCGAGTGAGGGGGCAACCATGTCCGTCACTTTCCAGACGGGTTGACCCTTCATTCTGAGAAAGACGATGCCACCCACCGTCGCCAGCACCACCCCACCGTACATGGTGAGGCCTCCCTCCCAGATCTTGAAAACGCTTGCAGGCGACGCGCTGAATTCGTAGAAATGCGCGAAGACGTAGAGTGTCCTCGAACCCAGCACGGCCAGCATCAGGATCAACAGTGCCAGCCAGACGATGATCTCCTCCGGCACCGCAGACTTCCTGGCGCGACGAAGTGCAAGCTGTGTGCCGATCAGAAAGGAGACCATGAGAGCGAGGCCGTAAAACTTGAGCGTCAGCGAACCTATGCGCACTATCTCAGGGTGCATCTCTTCCACCACCTAGTACTCGTGTATCTTCCCCGCCGCGCCTGCCATTATCCCGACGCCCGCCAGCGAGACCATCAGCGCAGAACCCCCGTAGCTCACGAACGGCAAGGGCAGGCCCGTCACCGGTGCAAGCCCCAGCGTCATGAGGATATTCACTCCGATGTGGTAAGTCAACAGCGTCAGGATTCCCACGCAGACGAGGCCGGCAAACCTGCTTCGACTTCGAAGCGCCGTCGTGAGGCCCTTCCAGACTATGACGGCGTACAGAAAGACGACAAAACAGCAGCCGAGGAAACCGAACTCTTCGCCGAGCACTGCGAAGATGAAATCCGTGTGCTGCTGCGGAAGAAAGGCCAGCGACTTCTGCGTTCCCTTAAGGAAACCCTTTCCCGCGATCGTTCCCGAACCGATGGCTATTTTTGACTGGAGCGCCTGGTACCCCGCCCCCAACCTGTCGGCACCGGTGCTCAGGAAGGAGATTATGCGCTCCTGCTGGTAGCCCTCGAGGGAATTCCACACTTGATTCGTCGCGGTCCCTATGGCGCCGTTTGCTATCATCACGAAAATGTAGCGAGGGATCGATAACCCCGAGTAGTGGAGGATCACCCATTGGAGCGCGAAGAATATGAGCCAGACCCACCCCCAAAACGAACAGAGCATGCTGCCGAGCGGAAGGAGGAGGACCGCCAAATTCAACGCAGGCACTCCGGCCCAGTAAAGCATTCCGAACAGGATGGCTACCAGAGAGAGCGCCGTGCCCAGGTCCGGCTGCTTGACGATCAGAGCAAGAGGGATGAGCACGATGACTATCGGCAGGGTAAGACTGTGAAAGCTCGTCCAGTCAGTCCTTCGGTTCGAGAGCAGGCGGGCGAGCACCAGTATCACGGCCATCTTGGCGAACTCGGAGGGCTGAAAGTAGAGACCTCCGATTGCGAGCCAGCGTCTCGCCCCAAACCTGGTCTCGCCGAAGGCAAGAACCACCACCAGGAGAATCACGGAGACGACGTAGAACGGTTTTGCCAGACCGTCGTAGAATCTGTACGGCAGCGCCGCGGCCGCAGCGAGGACGACCAACCCGACGCCGAGCCAGATCAACTGTTTCATGTAGAGGTTGGCTCTTGCCGCCGCGAGCGGCCCCTGTCCCGTACTGTAGATCAGCGCGATGCCGATTACGGAAAGAACCAGCGCGCACAGCACGAGTGTCGAATCCACCTTCTTGCCGAGCTCACTCAGCCGCAAGCGAGTCCTCCAGTGCGTGTGACGTGACGGCAAGCGTGTCGGCTAACCCGAAATACTGCCTCAGAATCTGACCCGCGGCGGGTGCCGCCACGGAGCCGCCGTGCCCGGCATTCTCGACCACCATCGCAAACGCGACCTCGGGAGCTTCTGCGGGTGCGAAACCGATGAACAGGGCGTGGTCGTCTCCGTGCGGATTCTGTGCCGTTCCGGTCTTGCCGGCCACTCTCACTCCCGGGACAGAGGCTGCCCTGCCGGTTGCTCTTGGTCCGGAGACGGCCCGCTCCATCGCCTCCTTGAGCGTTGCAAGCGTCACGTCGGAGAATCCCAGGAGAGCACGAGGCCTTCTGTGAACAGGCGCGGCAACAGACGGGACCTTGCCGCCAAAGGGCACCTCTCCCGCCGTGATGTAGGGTGCATACAAGCGGCCGCCGTTGGCCGTCGCGGCACAAAGGCAGGCAAGCTGTATGGGCGTGACGAGTATCTCACCCTGACCGATCGCGAGATTCAGGACGACGCCCTTGCCCCACATTCCCTTCCCGAAGGTCCTGTCGTACCAATCCACGCTGGGATAGAATCCTCCCTTCTCGTCGGGCAGTTCAATGGCCGTCCGACGATTCAACCCGAAGCGATTCGCGGCCCGGTACATCCTGTCAATGCCCAGACGTATCCCGAGCTGGTAGAAGTAAACGTCACACGAGGCCTCCACGGCTTCGAGCAGATTGAGCCGTCCGTGCCCCTCCTCCTTCCAGCAATGGAACACTCTCCTTCCAAATCTGTAGGCTCCGCCGCAAGGCTCGAGTTGGGTGTCCCAGTGCGCTATCCCTTCTTCGAGGGCCGCGGCCGCCGTGAGCACCTTCATCGTAGAGCCCGGTGGATAGAGGGCCTGAGTGACTCTGTTAAGCAGGGGGTGGAGCGGGTTCCTGTTGAGTTCCTGCCACACCTCAAGACTCAGGCCGACGGAGAACACGTTGGGATCGAACCCCGGCTTGCTTGCCAACGCCAGGACGGCCCCGTCGCGCGGGTCCAGAACGACCACCGCCCCGCTACCGAATCTGTCCAGGGTCGCCTCGGCCGCTCTTTGAAGCTCCATGTCAAGAGTCAGCACAACGTCCGTGCCCGCCACCGCCGGCTCTCTGGGCGGTAACGGAGGCCTGTCCGGCGTCGGATTCACTCTTCGCCCGCGGGCGTCTACCTCGACGTACTCCTTCCCGTTCTTGCCTCTCAGGACGCTCTCCTTCTCACCCTCCGCTCCCGTCCTGCCGGCCATGTCGCCTGGCTCGTAGACGTCCTCGCCGGTCGTTCTAATCTCATCCCTCGTGACTTCGGACACGTAGCCGATCAGGTGACATCCAAGCTGGCCGTAGGGATAGAACCGGCGGGGCCTGGGCACGATCCTGACGCCCGGCAGCAGGGTTCTCCTCTCTTCGATGACGGAGATCTGCCGTATGTCGAGATTGCAGAGAAGAGTCACAGGTCTGAAGGGAACGTCCTTCCCCTTGTCTACCGTGGCCCTCCAATCGTCAAGCCGATCGAGTCCGAGAAGGCTGTCGAGGCTCCCGAGAACGGCGTCCACCTTCGCTCTGTCTGACACGAACTCCTTCTCGTATGCATCGAAAAGGAGACAGTAAGAGAGGACGTTCTCGGAGACTATCCTCCCGTGCCTGTCCAGCAGTCTTCCCCTAATCCTCGGAAGAATCTCGAGCCTCACTCTGTTGTTCTTTGCCTGCTCGGCGAACGCCCTCCCGTGCCATATCTGAAGGTAGAAAAGCCGCGCCACTATCACCACCAAAACGACGACGGCAATCAGTTTGAAGACGGCCACTTTGGATTGCTTACTGTTCGGGAGGAACGACCGTTGTCTCACGTGTGGCCTCTTCCCTGCGATAGAAGACCCTGCTCATCAAGTAGTCATATCCGGGCGACACAAGAGCGGTGTAAAGCCCGGAGCCCAAAGAGACTCTCAGGATGCTCTGGGCGACGGCCACAAACTTGCCCGGAAAGACGAAAGCGAAATAGACGAAGTCGTGAAAGAGGACTGAGACGGCAATCACTATCACCTGCGTCCAGTATCTTTCCTTGAAAAGCCGCGAGGAAGAGTAGCTGACGCAGAAACACGTCAGGCACTTGCAGAAGGAATTCAACCCGAAGCCTCCTCCGAAGCTGAGATCCTGAAGCAGGCCCACCAGAAAGCCGAAGATCGTGCTTTCAAGCGGGCGCCGGGACAGCGAGACGTACACGAGGGAGCCCAGTATGAGATCGGGCCGGGCAGCACCGATAGCCACGTATCCCGCGATTGAGCTCTGGAGGACAAAGGCGATGCCGACATAGACGACTTCCGAGATTGTGCGGGAAATGTGATCTGCTTTCACTCAGAGGTCCCTACTCTTCATCACGACTCCTAGTCCGCGTCAGGGTTGAAGATGTCGGTGCTCACCATCGCCACCTTCGTCGATTCCGGAGCCATCAGCGCGACTTCGACCAGTCTGGAGAAGTCCACAAACGGCCTTACCTCGACGTAAGGCTCCCACTGCTCCTTCTCCATCTTGACTCTGGACACCCACCCCACTGGAAGATCGGCAGGATACACACCGCCAAGCCCCGACGACACGATCACGTCGCCGGCCTCTATGTCGGCGTCGGGTTGAAGGAACTTCATCGTCAGCTTGTTCGGCAGAGAAGGGTTCCACTCCACCACACCCTCCACGCCGCTCCGCTGCACTCGAACACTGACCGGTGAGTTGTAGTTAATGATAAGCTGGACTCGTGAGAATCGCTCGCCGGCGAAAGCGACCTTTCCCACCAGTCCTCTCGTCGAGCAGGCAATCCAACCTTCGCGCACCCCCGAGCTCGTGCCCTTGTCGACAAGCACCACCGAACCCAACCTGCCCACTTCCTTGCCGACCACCTCCGCGTGTATCCTGTGTCCCTCGCTCTTCGGCGCCAGCCCGAGCTCCTCTCGAAGCCTCTCGTTCTCCCGACGCACCTCTTCAAGCTCGTTCAACTTGAAGGAAACCTCGATTTCTCTCTCCCGGGTCGCCCTGCGTTCGCGGGTTTCCTGGATCAGACGCGCAAACCAGCCCACGCGACCCGAGATCTCCCCGGCGGCGCTGTCGAGCGCGGCCCTGGGCGCCAGAAGGTACGGCGCGCTGTCGTATTTCATCACGATTATCGAGAGGGCGAGGCAGACTACGAGAACCAGGGGAGCGGCGTATCTGCGTTGGGTTTGGGGAGACTCCTCGATCTTGGGCATGGCACGATCAATGCCCCTCACTTCTCATTATCACATTTTTGTATTTCTTGGGATTATCCAGGATCTTTCCGGTGCCAAGCACTACACAGGTCAACGGCTCGTCTGAGACCTCTATGTGAAGGTTGGTGTGCTCTCGCAGCAAGGCGTCGAGGCCCCTCAAGAGCGAACCGCCGCCCGTCATGACGATGCCCTTGTCGACGATGTCAGAGGCGAGCTCGGGAGGAGTCTTCTCCAGGGACAGCTTCAAAGCGTCGACAATCTGGCCGATCGGCTCCTGGAGCGCCTCACGGACTTCGATCGAGCTGATCTTGACCGTCTTGGGAATACCTCCGACCAGATCCCGGCCCTTGATCTCCATCTCCTCTTCCTTCTCCAGCCTGAACGCCGAGCCTATTCGGATCTTCACTTGCTCGGCCGTCTGCTCGCCGATCAGGAGGTTGTGCGCCTTCTTGACGTGCTGGATTATCGCGTCGTCCATCTCGTCCCCTCCGATGCGGATCGAGACGTGGTTCACGATGTCGTCGAGGGCCATGACGGCGATCTCGGTGGTACCGCCCCCGATGTCGATGATCATGTTGCCCGAAGGCTTGTCGACCGGCAGGCCCACTCCTATCGCCGCCGCGATGGGTTCCTTCACGAGATAGACTTCCCGGGCACCTGCTCTCAGGGCCGAGTCTTCAACGGCCCTGCGCTCCACCTCTGTGATGCCGGACGGAACGCATATCATTATCCTCGGCCTTATGAGCCGCCAGTTCTTGAGAACCTTCTTTATGAACTCACGGAGGAGCTCCTCGGTCTTCTCGAAGTCGGCGATCACGCCGTCCTTGAGCGGCCTGACCGCGACTATTCTGTCGGGCGTACGACCCAGCATCTCCTTGGCCTTTGACCCGACCGCAAGCACGTTGTTGCCGACCTTGTCGACGGCCACGACGGAAGGCTCGTTCAGGACGATGCCCTCCCCCTTCAGGTACACGAGCGTGTTCGCAGTGCCGAGGTCTACGGCAATGTCGTTTGACAGAAATCTCAACTTCTTCAGGAAGAACATCGTGGACCCCTCTTTTGTGGAAACCCTGCAAGCCTGCCCTGCCTGCGGGCGCAAAAGTTCTGAGCAAATCTACCAAAACACCTGCGGCGAATCAATGCTTTTATGGGGTGTCCATTCTTCTTGACACGAACGGGTGGTATTGCTAACGTATGGCCGCTTTGCGAGGCAGCGGGAAAAGGAGGTAATCTACATGCGGAAGCTCCTCACAGCCATGCTTGCCGTCCTGCTTCTCGTGGCCGCGGTACAAGCCCTGGAAGCAGTCCCGCCGACAGGCGCGGAGAGACCCCCCGAGCAGGGGAAGACCCCGGAGGCACCTCAATTCCTGAAGGCCTTCGAGGGAGAAACTTCGATAACGGGAGTGGTTGAGGACCAGAACCAGACTCCTCTGAAGGACGTACGCGTCAAGCTCTTCGTCGACGGCCTGCTCGTTCACTCCACGACCACCGACAAGGCAGGGACCTACCAGTTGAGGTATCCGATTGACATAGGCAAAGATAAGACTGTGATGCTGTGGTACGTGTCGCCGGAGAACCAGCTGGTACCGAAAGCGGTCGTTCTGCACGAGAGCAGAGCCGCTGCGACGGCAGGATTCGTAAGCCCGTGCATCCCCAGAGTCCAGGTGAAACCCTTCCTCGAGTTCAGGGTTCAGATGGTGGATATCGCCACGAGAAACAGACAGCTTGCCCAGTCAGGTTGCCTGCCATCGATGTCCGCCCTTCCTCCTTCAGGCCAGTGAGGAGGAGTGTCTGCGCTTCGCTAGGATTCTCGCGATTTCCGCCAGCCTTCTTCTGGCTATTCTGGCCCAGGCCGACTGGGGAAACAGGGCCCTGACTGTCTGGTACAGCTCTTGTGCCCTCTCCAGATCGTTGAGCTTTGCGGCGTAGAGCTCGGCAGCCTTGAGCATTGAGGCCGGTGTCTTGGGGGCCTCAATACCCGCGTCCGCAAGGGCAGCGTAAGCCGCCGCCGCCAGGTCAAACCGCCCACGCTCTTCAAGTTCTCTCGCCATAGCCAGTTGATGCGCAGGCGGGAGCAGCGGCTTGTCTGAGATTCTCAGGAACTCCTCGTAGAGCTCTATTGCAGCCACAGCCCCTCCCTCTCTGAGTTCCACCACGATCGCCTTCGAGTACTCCGCTGCGGCCTTCTTTCGCTGTCCGGTCAGCAGAAAAGTCCTGGCCAGTGTCGCCCTGGCCTCCGGATTCGAGGGCCGCAGTCTAAGGAATTCGATCAGCTCTCCCATCGCTGCAAACCACTTGCCCTCCTCGAAGTATCTCCTGCCTTTGAGCAGCTTCCTTTCCAGGGTAGCCTCGGTCCCCAGACCACCGGTCAATCCCAGGACTATTCCCATAGCGAATCCCGAGATGTGAGACCAGTATGCGGTCGTAGAGAGAGGATTACCGGCCGAAACGAGCCCGTACACGAGCTGAATGACGATCCAGAGAAGCATCGCACCGGCGGCGTTCAGCCTGGATACCGTGACCCGGTATATCCCCTGGAGGAACAAGAGCGCAACGGAGGCCACCTTGATGCGCGCGTAGTAGAATCTGACAAGAAAGAGTCCCAGAAGACCCGAGATGGCGCCCGAGGCACCTACTATGGGTATGCCGGCGTTCGCCGGGATGAGATTCACCGTAGCGACCGCCTGAGCCATCATGGAGAGCGCACCGCAGACCAGGTAGGCGCTCAGGTATCTGGCCCAGCCCATCCTGTCTTCGAGGGCCGCGCCGAAGATCCAGAGGTAAAGGAGGTTAGGGATGATGTGCCAGAAATCGACGTGAAGGAAGCTCGAGGTTATGAGGGCGTGAGCTTCGAAGTTGATGGGAACGAATGCCAGTCGGAGGAGGAACGAGGAACCAAGGCCCGACAGGCGGAGGGCAGCGAACAGAACCAGATTCAGCCCCACGAGGGCAAGGGTCACCAGAGGAACCTTCCTGAGCCTTATCTCGGTTCCCACCGGTATGTAGGAGAAGTAGTACATCGCTCAGTCCGCCCATCCGCCGGCATCAACACAAAGGGGGAGCAGATCGACTGCTCCCCCTCTCGGAAAGCTCAGCTCAACTTTCTCTCAGTTCTAGTAGTGGTAGGTCACACTGATCTTTCCAAACGGAATCTCGTCCTCACCGCTCAGCCAGTACATGCCCGTGAACGGGTAGTCCTCGTTGAGGGTGGCATCGATCTCGAAGCCTCCGAACTTGAAGCCGAGACCCATGGAAAACATGAACGGTTCGTCGAAGGCGCGAACAGGCCTACCCTCGTCCATGGTCCCCCAGAAGAAGTCCTCAGGGATGAGGCCGTTCTTGGTTTCAACCTCGAGCTTGTCACCGGCAATGTTCTCGACCTCGAATTTCTCGTTCACGAGGTTCTTCCTGGCGCCAAATCTCAGCGTCAGCCAATCCCTTACGGGCGCTTCCATGCAGCCAAAGAGGAACGGCATCGAAGTGCTCGTAAGCGTGTAGGTCTCGACGATGTCGGGATCCGGGGTCGGGTCTTCGGTGGTGTAGTCGTACTCGGCCTTCCACTGCGAATAGCCGAGGCCGAACATGAAGAAGCTTCCGAAGTCAACCCTGCAGCCAATGCCGGCCCTGAGACCGGAGATCGTGAAGTCTGCGGCTTCCTCCTCGTCCGGGTCGGAGCCGGTGACTTCCCAGCTGGCGTCATACTTGGAATAGCCGAGCATAGGAACCAGCGTCATGTTCTCGGCGATGGCAAAAGAGCCGCGGCCGTTGAAGGAGAAGGAAGGATTGCCCTTGTCCTCCAGCTTCCAAGTGTAGTCCGGGTCTGACGAAGTGTCTATGACCTCAACCATGGCGTCCACCGTCCTGTATTCGAACGTGGCCTCCACCATGTCGTTCTCTTTCACCTGGAAACCGCCGCTGAAAGCCAGACCCATCGTGTTCCAGCTGTTGATCGAAGGCGTCTCCATGAGGTACCAGAGAACAAGCGGGCTCAGGGTCAACGAGAACTCGTCAACGACTTCGCTCAGCTCACTGCTCGATCTGTCGAACCTCACGCCGAAAGCGGCCTGGCCGAAGTTCATGCCCCACGTCAGGTCAAACTGGGTGTTGTCACCGCCGGAGAAGGTAAACGGACCGAACGAGGTGCATTCCTTCAGCGTTACGCCGAGGATCCCGTAAGCGTTGTCCTCGCCGAGACCCATGGTCATCCCGAAGCCGCGACCGCCCAGATCACCGTATCTGATGTCACCTATTTCACCTGTGATGACTGCAGGGTATCTGGTTATCGAAACCGGATACGTGAAGATGTTGGCTGGATCTTCGATAAAGTCCGGAATCACTCCCAACCCGTCCAGCCTTGCGCCAGAACCCATTGCAAGGGCCGGAGTCATTAGAAGCAACACCGAGAAGAGCAAAATCCTCTTGGTATGCATGTGAGAAAGCCTCCTTTTTCACTCTCTCCTGATAACCCTACTGAACAACCACACACTCTCCCCTCTTTCACCACCCGGCACTGTCTCACTCAGAACTAGAAGAGGTTAGAGATCGCTTGTCCAACACCCCCTTTCGTCTTCTATCACTTTTACCTGTCTACTTCTCTACTTCGATATCTGCGGCTCTGTACGACTTTAACAACCACAAATAACGAAAAGCAAAGCACGGTTTTACGGCACTTGGTGGCACACTTTATTGTAGCACCCTGTTTTTGTCAACATCTTTTTTGGTCTCTGGGACGAGCCGGGCAACGCCCCTGGCAAGCCTTGTAAGTTCAGGTAAATAGCCCTCTTTTCCACGTGCAAAACTGCCGGTCCGCACGCACCCGTATGCGTGGAGAAACCCCGGCCAACCGGTGGAGATTGCCACGTGGGAGACGGTCCTGCCGCTGCGTCCGAAGAAGATGAGATCGCCCGGCCTGGAGGCCTGCGGGCCGCCCCGCACCAGGCAGTCCCTAACGTATCTAAACTGCTCCGCTGAGTCTCTGGGCAGCCTGATTCCGTGGAAGGAGAAGACGCTCTGCACGAGGCCTGAACAATCACACCCCCAGGGAGTTACCCCACCCCACAGATAAGGCGCACCCACGAAGCGGAGTGCCGTTCGGACCAGCGACTCCGGAGCCGGAGGGGACCCCTGCAACGACTCCAGCGCCGAGCTTCTCACCCATCCCGATCCGGAGTCCGGGAGCCGGACCTCGACCCAGCCTCTGTCGCGTCTCGAGACGGCAAATCTCACGCCCAGGCTGACCTCGCACGTAGTCTGAGAGCGGCGGGAGGGTCCCACGTAAACGGTCGCGCACCTCGTCTTGACCCGATGAGACAGCGTGAGCCTCCACCGCTCAAGCTGCGGGCGGAAGGCGCGGATGACGTACCAGCTCCTTACCCACCCCCTGGAGCCATCGGGAAGCACGGCCAGATGCCACTTCCTGTCCGGGCTGGTCCGAATCACCTCAAGCTCAGTGCCCATGAGGGCTTGAGTGTAGAGCTCGGACGTGTGGCTCGGTCGGGTGCGAACGTTGGCTACGGCTGTAGAAACCAGAAGCCTGCGTGTCTCCTTCTTCATGCGTCCGGCCCTTGTGGATGCCCTCCTACTCGAGGGAAGGACCTGCGAGCTCGTAGTCGCCGAGCCCCATCCTGTCCACGAAGACAAAAGTGACGTTCTGCTCGAAGTAGTACCAGATCACGTAGGGACGAGGGGATGGGCCCATGGGCCTCGTTTCGGTATGATCGGGCGGTCCCCTGCGGATGTAAATCCTCCCTCTATCCGTCCTCCAGCCCGGCCCCAGGGAAGAGAAATTCTCGTTCGCGTAGCGGACCCTGTCGAAGAACTCCACCAGGAACTCGTTTTCCGGCGTTTCCGGGTACGGGTCGCGTCTCTTCCAGAAATCGAGCCACGCCGCCCTTCTCTCCTCACCCTCCGTGTTCTTCAACCTGTCCAGCTCCGAGGACGGAGCGATGTACCCCAGAAGGGTGAGCGTTTCGTCCAAGTCCGTTTCCAGGGAGAACCTCGTTTCGTCGATCTCGAAGATTCTCTGAACAAGCCGCGCCGGCTTGCCCTGCCCCAAGGAGAGCTCCAGAGTGTATTTCCCCATCGTGAGATCATCTGCGCTGAGTGAGAACAGAAACGGCGAGACGGTGCCGGCGTGCTCCACCGAGATAGTACTGTCGAGTCTCGTGTTCCTGGCTTCATCCACCACCCTCCAGCGGAGGGCGTAAGCCGACGCTGTCTCTCCGGTGTTTGCATCACAAATTTCTCCATAGACGCCGATGCACGGAGCTTCCATGCCGAATCGAGTTCTCGCACTGGGAACCACACGCTCACGAACGGGAATCGAGTCAGCCGGCACCTGCGGGCACCCACCCACTTTCACGAACCCAATCGCCGGAAACGAGGACAGCGCGTCAATCGCCATCCTGAGAGACACGGAGGACGCTTGTCCGGCGTCGAGGTTCTCCGTCTTGACGACGAGCACATACTTGCCGGGCTCGAGCGCCAGGCTGAAGGTTTCCCGGTAGGCTCCCCTCGCGGCGCGAGTCTCGGCGTAATCAGAGCATCGAACCCGACGCCTCCACGAATCCCCCGTGATCTGCTTGCCCTTGCTGTCGTAAACGATCGCCTGCACCTCAAGCCGTGCGACGAAACCGTCAGGCGCCTTCAGGAACTTGAGCTGGCCGTACGAGATCTCGTAGTACACCTCGAGCCTGCCCGCCTCCCTCGGTGCGTGCGAGAAAGCCGTGTTCACGTAGAAGTGGGGCGCGGACTGAGACCTCTGCGAGCCCTGTTCGAGCCCGGCCGCCGCGTGCGGCGAGGACAGCAGTGTAATCACAAAACAACAGCGGAGGAGGTGTGAGACGCACCCTTTTCTGTTCAATCTGACTCGCATGGTTCTCAGTGTCCGATTGCGCTCCGGCGCAGACTCCAGCGGCAAGCGACCGGCAGACGACCCGCAATCTAACACAGGAGCGGGCATGTTTCAACTCAGTTGAGCGCTCGCAAGTGAGACGAGTGTTCTCCGGGACAAATTTGGTTGCACGGGCCGGGGTTTTGGTATAGATTTTATGTTTCGAGACGTATTCTGCCGAGATACCGGACAACGCGGTTCCCGTCAGGGGGTTCTGAGCCTTTGCAGGAGGGAAACATGAAGTACGTTGCGGTTGCGCTTGTACTCCTTTCGATGCCAATTGCCTTTCAGGCTCAAGCTGAGACGGAGCAGTCCGTTCCGCCGATCTCTATTGGTGTCCGGGGAGGCTTCGGCAGCTACGTGATGAGCGACGCCAATGTCCTGATAAGCGACTTGAACGACCTTCTTGTTGCTCTGCGCTTCGACGAGCTCAGCAGCTTCGCGGGCGGACCGACGGGTGGAGCAGAACTGCGCGTCAGGATTACCCCGCACATCGCCGCCTCCCTGACGATGGACTTCTTGTACGAGGGCTCGAAAGTGGGACTCGAGGTTGTCGGCGAGGAATTCAAGGAAGTCGAGTTGTGGGGAAGCACCGTCCCCATAACCGCCCGTGTTCTTTACGTGGCCGCCAATCCCAAGAATCGCAAGCTTGTCTACTCGGCCGGCGGAGGGATTTCCTACCTGTGGCTGGGTAGATTGAAGGCGCAGGCGGCCGAGATAATACCGTTTACATACCCTTACTATCGCACGGGAGACGGCGACGGCATAGGTTTCCAGGCGTCCGGAGGGATTGAGTATTTCGCGAAACCCTGGTTGTCCGTCGGTGGCGAGCTGGGATACAGATATGCCAAGATCTCGGAGATCAAGATGAACGACACGGGCGAAGTTGCGCTCACGATGAACGGAGACAAGATGTCGTTGGATTTCAGCGGGTTCGGCGTGGTCGCCTGCATCAGGTTCCATCCGTTTGGACAGTAGTGAGGTTGCCGATGCGATCTGCGCTCAGAGCCGTTCTCCTTCTCCTACTGACGCTCCTGCCGGCTGAAGCGGCAATCGCAGACTCCATGCCGCCCGGTACACACGAACTGGGTGGAAGCGCCGAAATAGTCCTGCCGGAAGGGGGCTCCTACGTCCGTCTCTCGCCCCGTTTGGGTACCGTGTTTGCGCCGGGATGTGAGGTGGAGTTTGAGATGGGATTCGCCAGAGAGTCTAACGGTCTCTCCAATTCGACGCTGTCGTTCGCTGCGGACTTTCTCTACAATTTCGAGACGATGTCCGCCCCGTACCCTTTCATGCTGGCCGGCCTAGGCTTTGCCAGGTCGCACAGGGAGTGGGAACAGGGCCACGTTCAGTACGAGTCCAGCGACACGAACGGCCTTCTCAATCTCGGGGCAGGAATAAGAGTTCCGCTGACGGAATCGGGCTTGATTCGGGTGGAGCTGCGTTACACTCACGAATTCTCAAGTCCGGAGGCCAACACGACTGTCCTCAGAGCCGGACTCTCGTTCCTTCTGAAATAGCGGATCCCTCTGCCGGATCGTTCGCATTGCCGCAAACGTGCTTCTGGTGCGGCTGCCCATACGCGGGGTGAGACGACGTGTGCAATGAGCTTCAGTCCGCGCGACAGCCCTGGAGGCGACGGCGCGTGCCCGGGGGATTCCGGTGAGTGCTCTATCACACTTGAGATTCATACTGTGCCCGGCACTTGCGTTGAGCTGTCTCGCGGGAGCAAGCCCAGGCGCCATCTGCGACACCGTGAGACAACTCACGTTCGATCCTGCCATAGACTGGGAACCCG